>JAEYZO010000767.1 GCA_023428035.1 Pseudomonadota bacterium
GCCGACGGCGTGCGCGCCCGTGGAGAGCGCGAGGGCGAGCCCGAGGGAGGCGCGGTGCGGGAGTGCCATGGCGAGCGGATTCCCCTTTCGGGCCGCGAGGATGCCAGAGGCGCCGCGGGGGGGCGCAACGAAAACGCGCCGCGGGCGATGCTCTATGCTCCGCGCGCGATGACGCCCGAGGAGATCCAGGCCCGGCTCGAGACCCTGCCCTCGGGCCCCGGGTGTTACGTCTTCAAGAGCAAGAAGGGGCAGGTGGTCTACGTCGGCAAGGCGCGCTCGCTGCGGCAGCGCGTGCGGCAGTACTTCCAGCCGAACAGCTCGGACTACCGCTACTTCGTGCCGCTGTTGGAGCGGGTGCTGGGAGACATCGAGACCGTGGTGACCGCCTCGGAGAAGGAGGCTGTGATCCTCGAGAACTCGCTGATCAAGCAGCACCGGCCGAAGTACAACGTCCGCCTCCGCGACGACAAGGACTACCTCTCGGTGCGCCTCGACAAGCGCGCCGAGTGGCCGCGGCTGCAGGTGGTGAGACGTCCGAAGCCCGACGGCGCGGAGTACTTCGGGCCGTACCCGAGCTCCACCGAGGCGCGCCGCGCGCTGAAGCTGGTGAACCGGCACTTTCAGCTCCGCACCTGCGACGACGACGAGTTCGCGTCGCGCACCCGGCCCTGCCTCGAGTACCAGATCAAGCGCTGCCAGGGGCCCTGCGTGCTGCCCGTCGACCCCGAGGCCTACGGGCGTCAGGTGCGCTTCGTCGAGCTCTTCTTGAAGGGCCGCAACGCCGAGCTCGCGAAGGACCTCGAGGGCGAGATGCGCGCGGCGGCGGCGGCCCTCGACTACGAGCGCGCGGCGCGGATCCGCGACCAGCTCACGTCGATCCGCAAGGTGACCGAGACCCAGCGCGTGGCCGAGGTGAGCGACGTCGACCGTGACGTCTTCGGGCTCTACCGCGAGGGCGACGCCGCGGTGGTCACCCTGCTCCTCGTGCGCGACGGCTTCGTGCGCGACACGCAGACCAGCACCCTCGGCAAGGTGGAACTCCCCGACGACGAGCTCGTCGCGCAGGTGTTGACCTCCCGCTACGACGACGCGGGGGCGACGATCCCCGACGAGGTGGTGGTGCCCGTCGAGCCCGAGGGCGTCGAGGGCGTGCGCGAGTGGCTCACCGAGCGGCGCGGGAAGAAGGTCTCGGTGCTCCACCCCCAGCGGGGCGGGGCCGCGCGGCTCCTCGCGCTCGCGATGGAGAACGCCCGCCACGCGTGGACCGAGCGGCGCGTCGCGGTGGCGACCTCGCTCTCCCAGTCCGAGGCGCTCGCGAAGGCCCTGGGGTTGGCCGAGCCGCCGCGCACCATCGAGTGCGTCGACATCTCGCACCACGCGGGGGCCGAGACCGTCGGGGCCATCGTGTGCCTCCGCGACGGCGCGCCCTTCAAGCGGCGCTACAAGGGCTTTCACCTCCGCGAGGAGTGCCGGGGCGACGACTACAAAGCCATGCGCGAGGTGCTCTCGCGGCGCTTCAAGCGAGGGAGGGGCGGGGAGGAGGGCTGGGAGTTCCCCGACCTCTTCGTGGTGGACGGAGGGAGGGGGCAGCTCGGGGTGGCCGTGGCGGTGATGAAGGAGCTCGGGGTCGAGGGCCTCGCGCTGTGCTCCCTCGCGAAGGAGCGGGAGAGCGTCGCGGGCGAGAAGGTGGTCGACCGGGTGTACCAGCCGGGGAGGAAGAACCCCGTGACGATCCGAGAGAACGGGCCCGCGCTGGTGCCCCTCGCGCGCGCTCGCGACGAGGCCCACCGCTTCGCCAACAAGGTGCGCGAGGACTGGCACCACAAGAAGCGGCTGCGCAGCGAGGTCGACGACCTGCCCGGCGTGGGCTCGGTGCTGTCGAAGAAGCTCCTCACGGTCTTCGGCTCGGTGGCGGGGCTGCGCGAGGCCTCGCTCAAGGAGATCGCCGCGGTGCCGGGGGTGGGCGAGAGGCGGGCGCGGGCGGTGTACGAGAGGCTCCACCCGGGGGTGCTCCAGCTGCCCGAAAACCCCGAGGATTGAGGGGATTTCTGCGAGGTCGGGGGTTCTCCCGAGCGCGGCTTGACCCCACGATTGCGGCGGTGATAGAAGCGCCGCGCCTTCGGGCAGGTCGTCGGCGGCCGCGGCGTGCGTGAGCGAACGATGCGTCTCCCCATCCGCGAGTATGCCGGCCTCTCGCTCGGGATCGAGATGGTCCTCTCGATCGTGCTCCCGAGCGCCGGCGGTCGGTGGCTCGATGAGCGCTACCGCACCGGGTACACGTTCACCCTGATCGGGTTCGTGCTGGGGGCCGCGGCGGGGTTCCGATCCCTGCTCCGCACCGCCGCCAAGATGGACCGCGAGGCCGAGAGCACCTCCCCCCCGACGCCCGACGCGACGAACGAAGAGAAGCCCGACGATGCGACCCGAGGCCCCGACGATGCCCGCTGACGCGCCCGCCGACGACGGCTTCGTGCGCCGCTCGCTCGTCGCCACCGCGGGCCTCGGGGCCCTCGCGGCCCTGGTCATGGGCTACCGCGGCGGCCCCGCGTCGGCGGCCTCGACGGCCCTCGGCGCCCTCGTGGGCGCCTGGAACTTCTGGGCGCGCGCGCGCCTCATCACCAAGATCATCGACCGCAACGCCGACGCCACCCGCGGCCGCGCGGGCCTGCTCCTCGTGGGCAAGGCCCTCGCGCTCCTCGCGGGCTCGGCCTGGCTGATCTCGCGACCGTGGATGGAGTTCGGGGGCTTCCTCGTGGGCTTCACCTGCATGATCGCGGGGATCACCGTCGGCGCGCTGTGGGGCGGCCCGAGCGCCCCCCGCGACGGCGGCGCCGACGAAGGGGAACGCTGATGCCCGACCACACATCATGGTTCACGTACCTCCTGGCGCTCCCTGGCTTTCGCGGCCTGTGGGCGCTGTTCAACCACCTGGGCTGCGTCAACCCCGCGGGCGACGTGCAGACCCCCGGCGCCGGCGCGAGCTGCCCCGCGGGCTATGAGCTCAGCGAGCTACCCAACCACTTCAGCTACCCCCCGAACACCCCGGTCACCCTGGAGTACTTCACCCTCGGCGTCTTCGCCGTGCTCGTGGTGATGGTCTTCGTGATGATCGCCCGCGCGCGGGTGATGAACACCAAGGCCGCGGTGGTGCCCGAGGGCAGGCTCACCGTCGCCTCGTTCATGGAGAGCTTCGTCGAGGCGACCTACGGCCTCCTCGCCGACGTGATGGGCCACGAAGACGCCAAGGCCTTCCTCCCGATCATCGGCACCTGCGCCGTGTTCATCTTCTTCTCGAACGTGATGGGCCTGATCCCGGGCTTCTCGCCGCCGACGAGCAACTTCAACGTCACGCTCGCCTGCGGACTCATCATCTTCTTCGCGACGCACATCTACGGCATCAAGCGCCAGGGCGGCGCGTACTTCGCGCACATCGTTGGCCCGATGCCCATCCTCGCGCCGCTGATGATCCCGCTGGAGATCATCTCCCACCTCGTGCGGCCGCTCTCGCTGGCGATCCGCCTCGCGGTGAACCTCTTCGTCGACCACCTCGTGCTGAGCGTGTTCACCAGCATGATCTTCCTGCTGGTGCCGGTGCCGATCCTGGTGCTGGGCGTGCTCGTGGTGATCCTGCAGACCTACGTGTTCTGCCTCCTGTCGACGATGTACATCCAGCTCGCGGTGGAGCACCACGACGACCACGGCGACGGCCACGCGCCCGCGCACGGCCACGGAGACACCGCGCACGCCTAGAGGGCGAGCGCTGAACGAGCGTGACCCGAAGTCCCCGCGGCCCTAGCGACAGCGCGAGGGGGCGGGGCAGAGGTTGACGAACCCGAAAGGAGAGTATCGATCCATGAAGAAGTTCTCTGCTCTGATGAGCGCCCTGCTCGTCACCCTGGTGTCCGCGTCCGCCTTCGCGCAGGAGGCCGCCGCGGCCGGCTCGAACACCTTCGACGCCCAGATGATGGCCGCGCTCGGCTCGGGCCTCGCCATCGGCCTCGGCGCCCTCGGCGGCGCCCTCGGCCAGGGCCGCGTCGCCGCGACCGCCCTCGAGGGCATCGCGCGCAACCCCGGCGCCGACGCGAAGATCCGCACCCCGATGATCCTCGGGCTCGCGCTCATCGAGTCGCTGGTGCTCTACGCCCTGCTCATCGCCTTCTTCCTCC
>JAEYZO010000778.1 GCA_023428035.1 Pseudomonadota bacterium
GCGCCATCGCGACGGCGGCCATCACCGCGGCGGCGCGGGAGCGCCAGAGCCGCAGCGCCGCGCGCGACGCGAGCACCATCGCGGCGCACCCCGCGAGCACGTTCACCAGCCGAGGGAGCGTGAGCGAGTGGTGCCCCACGCGGTAGAGCGGCGCGATCACGAAGGCGTAGAGCGGGTCGAAGAAGAAGGCCCCGTCGCCGACGCGGCCGCGGGCGATGCGCTGCGCCCAGAGGTCGTAGGCGTGAGACATCCCCGCGGCGCGGTGCGCGACGGGGGAGCGGAGCAGCAGCGCGACCGCCGCCAGCCGCGCGATGAGCCCGAGGACGAAGGCCTGCGGCAGCACCCAGGGCTCCGAGAGCGCTGACTCGAGGCGCGCGTCGACCGCGAGGACTTCGCCCTCGTCCTCGGGCGGCGCGTCGCCGCCTTCGCCCCCGTCTTCGCTGGCGCGCTCGCCCTCCTCCTCGCTCGCGTCGGAGGTCTCGGGCGTCTCGTCCTGCTCTGTCTCCGGGCTCGTCACGGGGACCATTTCCTCCTGCCAACACCGAGGTGGCGTCAATCGCTCAGTCGCAGCGGTCGGCCCAGCCCGCGACGGTCACCCTCACGGGCTCGCCCCCGGCCGTGAGCTCGCGGTTGGCCACCTCGGCGCAGCCCGGGCCTCGCTCCACGGTTCCCCAGGCGCCGCGGGTGACCTTGAAGCCCACCCGCGTCCCCGCCTCGATGTCCAGGGTCGCCACGGCGCGGCCGTCGGCGCCTCGGGTCATCGCGACCCCCGCCGGGTCCCACCCCGTCACGCTGGTGGCGAGGTAGATCGTCGCGCCCGCGGGGGTCGACGCCGGGAGGGTCACCTCGAAGCGCTGCGTCACCCTCGGCGTAGGCGCGAGCGAGGTGTCCCACTCCACCCTCGCGCGCAGCGCACCCGCCGGGAGCGTGAGGGTCACGACCCGAGCGCTCGCGTCGTAGTCCGACGGCGTCGCCGCGTCGGAGAGGGTCACCCGCGACGGCGCCGCGACGACGTGGTGCACGCGGAGGGTGATCGCCTCGGGCCACGCGGCGCTCAACGCGAGGGACGCGCCTCGGGCGTCGGCGGAGAGGCCCGCTGTCGTCGCGTGACCAGCGGCCGCGAGGCCCTCGCCGTCGTCGTCGTAGAGGGTCACGCGAGACTCCGGCGACCCCGGGTCGGGGTAGAGGTCGAGGCCGAGCGCGCCCGCGCGCTCCCCCGTGTGCTGCCTCGGCGCCACGCGAGGGACGACCGCGTTGGGGCGCGCCCAGACCGGCAGCCGGTCGAGCGGAGCGTCGACCTCGATGACCCTCGGCCCGGTGATCGTTCGGTCGTCGAACAGGTTCGTCCAACGGCCGTCGGGGAGCGGGAGCATCCGCGTGCGGTCGCCGTCGCGCAGCACCGGCGCCACGAGGAGCGAGGGGCCAAGCATGAACACGTCGTCGTGGTCGAGGGCCGCCGCGCCGCGCTCGTACGCGAGCGGGCGGATCATCGGGGCGCCGCTCAACGTCGACTCGTACGCGAGCGAATAGAGGTAGGGCAGGAGCGAGTAGCGCAGCTCGATCGCCGCCCGCGCCGCCGCCTCGACGGTCGGGCCGAAGCTCCAGGGCTCCTGCCGGGGGGAGCCCGTCTGCACGTGGTTGCGGAAGAAGGGCGTGAGCGCCGCGGCCTGCATCCAGCGGGTGAAGAGCTCGGGGCCGCCTCCGCCCGAGTAGCCCCCGGCGTCGCTGCCTACGAACGAGAGGCCCGAGAGGCCCATGCCCGTGAGCATCGCGGGGAGCATCGCGAGGTGGGCCCAGGTCGACATGGTGTCGCCGGTCCACACCGCGGCGTAGCGCTGGGTGCCCGCGAAGCCCGCGCGGGTGAGCACGAAGGGGCGGCGCTCGGGGTGGGCGTCGCGCTGGCCGTCCCAGGTCGCGCGGGCCATGAGCAGCGCGTAGACGTTGTGCGCCTCGCGCATGTCGGTGGCCGCCCCCTCGCCGTCGACCCTCGCGTCCTCGGGGAACACATCGGGCGCGAAGACCGTGGGCTCGTTCATGTCGATCCACGCGCCGTCGAGGCCGCGCCGCGCGTCGGAGGCCATCAGCCCCCGCCACCACGCCCGAGTCGCCTCGCGGGTGAAATCCGGGAACACTGACTCGCCCGGCCACACCCGGCCCGAGAACTCTCCTCCGCTCGCGCGCCGCACGAGGTGCCCGCCGTCGCGCGCCTCGCGGTAGATCGCCCACTCGGGGTCCCGCTTGAGGCCGGGGTCGATGATGTTGACGACGCGAAAGCCCTGGCCACGCAGCCGCGCGAGCGTCTCCGCGGGGGAGGGGAAGCCCTCGCGGCTCCAGGTGAAGGAGCGGTAGCCCTCCATGTGGTCGATGTCGAGCCACAGCGCGTCGCAGGGGATCGAGCGCGCGCGCAGCTCGTCGGCCACCACCGTGAGCTCGCTCGCGGGGGCGTAGCTCCAGCGCGACTGGTGGTAACCGAGCGCCCACCGCGGAGGCAGCGGCGGGCGGCCCGTGACGCGGGTGTACTGCTCGATCACCCGCGCGGGCGTCGGGCCGGGAAAGACCCAGTAGTCCATGCGCCCGGCGTCGGCGGAGACGCGGAGCTCGTTTGGAGCGGCGCGTCCGAGGTCCCAGACCGTGCGCGAGGTGTTCTCGACGTAGAGGCCCGACGCGCGCATCCCCACGAGCGACATCGCGAAGGGCACCGACACGTACAAGGGGTCGATGTCGGGCGGGAACATCCCTCCGCCGATGGCCCAGACGTCGGTGTTCCACATCTCGACGCGGCGGCCCGTGCGGTCGAGACGGCCGGTCTTCTCTCCGAGGGCCGTGATCCGCTCTCCCGGCGCGATCCTCCGCGCGAGGACACGGGGCTCCGAGCCCGGGACCTCTTCGTGGATGAGCTCCCCGGTGGGCGCGCGCACCGTGATCGCCCCCGTCGAGCGCGAGACCGTGACCGTGACGTTCGCGTTGCCGAAGCGCAGGGTAGGTCCGTCCTCCAGCGGCTCGAGGCTCGCGGTGGGGAACTCCGTCAGCGCGTGGGTCCACCCTCGGTCGCGCGCGGGGGCGCCGTCTACCAGGGTCTGCACCCGCACCGCGCCGTCGTCGAAGAGCGTGAGCCGCACCGCGCGGCCCGGGAGCTCGAGGTCAGCGCTCCCATGGTTCGTCTCTCCCCGCGGCGCGTCCACGCCCTCGGTCACGTCGCCCTCGGCGATGACATCTCTCCCCCCGGCGTCGACGGCGCTCGGTACGTCGTCGCTGCACCCTACTCCCCCCGCGATCACGAGGGCGGCGAGCCAGCGGTGCGAGCGCATGCCGCGCACTCTCTCACGGCCACGCCTCTGCGACATCGACCTGGGCGCGCATGACTTCTCCCCGGAAATCGGGTCACCATGCCGGCCCGATGCGCGATTGGATCCTCCTCGGGGCCACGGGCCTCGCCCTCGGGTGCGGCTCACCCACGACACCCGCGACCCCGGCCGTCGACGGCGGCGTGACCCTCGACCTCGGGTCGACACCCCCCGACGCGGGCTCCCCCGTGGACCTGGGTTCCCCCGCGGACGTAGGCGCGACCGACGTCCCGACCGTGGACGCGGGCCCGGCGCAGACCACCTGGGCCGAGCACGTCGCGCCGCTGGTGTACCGCCACTGCGTCAACTGCCACCGCGAGGGAGGCATCGCGCCCTTCTCCCTCACCCGCTACGAAGACGCCGCGCCGCGGGCGGCGCTCCTGCGCGCCGAGACCGGCGCCCGACGGATGCCCCCCTCCGTCGTGAACGCCTCGGGCTCATGCAACACCTTCCGCGACGACGTCCGCTGGCTGAGCCAGGCCGAGATCGACACCCTCGCGCGCTGGGACGACGACGGCGCCCCCTCGGGAGACCTCGCCCGCGCCCCGCAGGTGCCGCCTCCGCCGGGGGGGCTCCCGCGCAACGACCTCACCCTCGACATGGGCGTGACCTACACCCCCGACGCATCACGGCCCGACGACTACCGCTGCTTCCTCGTCGACCCGGGGATGTCTGAAGACCGCTTCATCACCGGCTTTCACGTCGTGCCCGGCGACGCGCGGGTGGTGCATCACCTCATCCTCTACTCGATCCCCAACGCCAACGCCGAGCGCAACGCTGAGGCCCTCGACGCGCGCGACGCGACCCCCGGCTACCCCTGCTTCGGCGGGCCCGGCGTAGGCAACTCGCAGCCCCTCGCGCTCTGGGCGCCGGGCGGGGGCGCCACGGCCTTTCCGAACCGCACGGGCCTGCGCCTCGCCGGTGGGCGCAAGGCCGTCCTGCAGGTCCATTACAACACCCTCGGGGGAGCGCACCCCGACCGCTCGCGGGTGAACCTCCAGCTCGAGCGCTCGGTCTTCTCCGAGGCCTTCCTCGTGCCGTACCGCCCCGACGTGGTGTCGCTCCCGCCGCGCATGACCGAGGCCGTCGCGAGCGACACCTTCCAGATCCCCGACCTGCCCGCGGGGCTCAGCTCGGTGTGGGTGCACGGGGTCGCGCCGCACATGCACACCCTCGGTCGCACGCTGCGCGTCGACACCACCCACGACGGCGCCTCGCGCTGCATGGTCGACGTGCCGGCGTGGGACTTCCACTGGCAGCAGCTCGCGTTCTATCAAGACCCGGTGCAGGTCTTCGCCGGGTCGAGCGTGTCGATCCGCTGCACCTACGACACCACCACCCGCAGCACCACCACCACCTGGGGCGAGGGCACCCAGGACGAGATGTGCCTCAGCTACTTCTACGTCACCCCGCTTCGCCCGCCGCGCTAGCCGTGAGCGACGTGACGCTGCGAGCCGCGACGCGCGACGACGCCGCGCGGCTCACGGAGATCGAGCTCGAGGCCGACCGACGCTTCGCCGAGGCGGGGCACCCGGAGTTCCTCGACGGGTGCGTGTGTCCGCCCGACGCGATGGCGCGGGCCATCGACGCGGGGCGGGTGACCGTGGCCGAGGTCGACGGCGACCTCGCGGGGTGGATCCTCGTGACGCGCTCCGGGGGCGAGCTCTGCATCGGGCAGGTGAGCGTTCTGCCCGCGTTCGGGCGGCGAGGCGTGGGGACGGCCCTCCTGCGGTCGGTGATCGACGCGGCGCGTGCGGCGGGCGAGCCGTCGATCGTGCTCAACACCCAGGCCGACGTGGCGTGGAGCCTCCCCTGGTACGCGCGCCACGGCTTCGTGGTGGTGCCCCGCGCCGAGTGGACCGACGACATGCACGTGATCGCGCTCGACCAGACCGCGATGGGCTTCGACTGGTCGACCCGCGCGCACATGCGGCTCGTCCTCTGAGCGCGGTCAGAACGCGACTCGCTGGGGGACGAAGCGGAACGCGTTCTCGCCGTCGCCGAGCTGGCCGTACTGACCTGAGCCCCAGCAGTAGACCTCGCCGTCGCGCCGGCGCGCGCAGGAGTGAAAGTGCCCCGCCGCGACCTCGACCACGCCCGTGAGCCCCGGCACGCGGCTCAGCGTGAACCGGTTGGTCGAGCCGCCGAGGCCGAGCTGCCCGTAGGCGCCGTCGCCCCAGCACCAGACGGTCTCGTCAGCCGTGACGGCGCAGGAGTGGTTCAGCCCCAGCGCGACGTGGCGAACGTCGACGATCCCCGACACCCGCGTGGGCGCCGCGCGGTCGGTCGCGCCGCCGACTCCGAGCGCGCCAGAGCCGTTCTCGCCCCAGCACCACAGCGACGCGTCGGCGCGCACGGCGCATCGGTGCGTCACGCCGGAGTACACCGCGGAGACGTCGCTCAGCCCCAGCACCGTCGCGGGGACTGGGCGCTGCTCGGTGGTGCCGTCGCCGACCTCCCCGGCGGAGTTGTAGCCCCAGCAGCGGAGCGTCCCGTCGGCGATGCGCGCGCACCCTCGGGAGACCGCGGTGGCGTTCGTCACCCCGAGCACGGCGACGGGCCGGGGCCGCGGCTCGATCGTGCCGTCCCCGACCTGACCGTTGAAGTTGTAGCCCCAGCACCGCGCCGTCGCGTCGCGGAGCAGCGCGCAGTTCGCGGCGAGGTCGACCACGCCGTCGAGACCCTCGATCCGCGTCGGGCGGAGCACGTCGTTGTTGCTCGACCCCAGGCCGAGCTCGCCGTTGCGGTTCTGCCCCCAAGCGAACACCGAGCCGTCTCGGGTGCGGGCGAAGACGCTGTAGCCCTGGATCGCGACCTGCGCGACCTCGTCGAGGGGCACGCGCTCGGGGCGCGTCACGACGCGCATGGCGGTTCCGTCGCCGAGCTCGCCGAAGTTGTTCGAGCCCCACGCGCGCAGGCTCCCGTCGCTCATCAGCGCCGCGGACTGAAAATGCCCCGCCCAGATCCGCACAGGGACGACGGGCTGCGGACGGTCGGCGGTGACGACGTCGCGCGGGGAGACGTCGACTACGACGGGGCGGTCGAGGGATGGCGCGTCGAGGAGCGGGAGGTCGGGAGCGACGCCGGAGTCGCTGTCGGGGGGCGTGGCCGACCCCACCGTCGACGCGCACGCGGTGAGGCTCGCGAGCGCGAGCCCGAGGCGAAAGGAAGTCATGCGCGCATCACGCGACGGGTCTGCGCGCGGGTCAAGGCTCTCACTCCCGGTGCACCGTGGGGTCGTCGTCGCGGAGCCTCCACGGCGGGTCGAGGCGCATCTCCCCGGCGCGGTAGAGGCAGACGAGGTTGCCCGAAGGGTCAAGCAAGCGGGCCTCTCGCCAGAGCCAGGGCTGGTCGACCGGCGCGTGCTCGAAGCTCACGCCCTCGCGGGTGAGGCGGTCGACCGTCGCGTCGAGGCGCTCGTCCTCGAAGTACACGACGGTCTGCGTGACGCCGTGCGCGTCGGGGTCGAGGTGCAGCGAGAAGGTCGCGGGCGAGGCGTCTCCCTCGGCGTCGGGGCAGGCGAAGCGGGCGTAGCGCTCCGAGCGCACGATGAGCCGGAGGCCGAGGCGCTGGTAGAACGCGATCGAGGCGC
>JAEYZO010000790.1 GCA_023428035.1 Pseudomonadota bacterium
CGCAGCAGCCCGCGCAGCAGCCCGGCGTGCCCGACAACAACACCCGCCTGAGCTGGGCCGAGCAGCGCCTCGCGCGGCTGGAGCAGGGGCAGCAGGGGCAGCAGGCCCAGCTCCAGGCCACCCGCGAGGAGCTCGCGCGCACCCGCGCCGAGCTCGCGGCGACGCAGCAGCAGATGCGCTCGATGCAGTCGCAGGCCCGCTCGGTGCGGAGCCAGATCCGCCGGAGGATGAGCGAGGGCGAGTAGCGCTCCCCGCGACCCCCACCCGGTGCGCCACGGGTGGCCCTTGAGCGTTCCTGACGCACCTACGTGGACAGCGTGGGGCGTGCTGGGGCTTGCGCGGCGCGGTGCGTTGGGGCATCACGGAGAGACGCGCCTGAGGGGGCGCCGTCACCGAGGGGTTCCCATGGGCTCGACCCGTCGCAGCGCGACGCAGGCAGCGATGACCGTACGCAGGCCGATGGCGCACGTCCTCGAGACGGTGACGCGGGGGTACAGCGCGCGGCACGACATCACCCGCGCCCTCGACGAGGCCGACGCTCTCCTCGCCGCGCACCCCGAGGTCGACACGCTCCTCTGGAACGCCGCCGCGCACGAGGGTCACGACCCCGGCAACGCCGCCATCGCCCTGAAGTGGATCTCCGACAAGCGGGTGTTCCGCCGCATCGCGATGGTGACCACGCAGCCCTCGATGGCCGCGCTGGTGAACGTCGGTCGGGTGATGCTCCCCGACGCCGAGGTCGAGGTCTTCGCCCGCCGCGAAGACGCGCTGCCCTGGATCACCCGCGCCCCGGGCCGCGCGCGCCGCACCTCGGCGCCGTAGGTCTCTCCCCCGCGGCGGTGGTACCACCGTCGGTCCCTATGCCCTTCTCCGCGTGCTTCGCGTGCTTCGCCGGGTGCGGCGAGCGCTACCCCCTCGACGAGGTGATCTACCGCTGCCGCGGGTGCGGAGCCCTCCTCGACGTCGCGCACGACCTCGACGCGCTCAAGACCCGCAGCGCGGGCGGGTGGATGGAGCTCTTCGACCGGCGATGGATGCGCACCCAGTGGCCCTACGGCTCGGGCGTGTGGGGCAAGGTCGAGTGGGTCTACCCCGGCATCGACCCGTCGAGCGTGGTGAGCTTCGCCGAGGGGGGCACCCACCTCATGCGGGCGGAGCGCTACGGCCGCTCGATCGGCCTCGAAGACCTCTGGGTCAAGCAGTGCGGCACGTCTCACACCGGGTCGTTCAAGGACCTCGGGATGACCGTGCTGGTGTCGGCGGTGCGCGAGATGATCCGCAAGGGACGGCCCGTGCGAGCCATCGCGTGCGCGTCGACGGGAGACACCTCGGCGGCGCTGTCGGCCTACTGCGCGGCCTCGGGCGTCCCCGCGCTGGTGCTGCTCCCGAGGGACAAGGTCTCCGTCGCGCAGCTCCTTCAGCCCCTGGCGAACGGCGCGCTGGTGCTCTCCCTCGACACGGATTTCGACGGCTGCATGAGGGTCGTGCAGGCGCTCACCGAAGACGGCGGCGTGTACCTCGCGAACTCGATGAACAGCCTGCGCGTCGAGGGGCAGAAGACCGTCGCCGTCGAGCTGGTGCAGCAGCTCGACTGGAACGTCCCTGACTGGGTGGTGATCCCCGGCGGCAACCTCGGGAACGTCTACGCCCTGGGCAAGGGCTTCGCGTTGATGCGCGACCTGGGGCTCACCGACCGTCTCCCGCGGATCTGCGTGGCGCAGGCCGAGCGCGCGAACCCGCTCTACCGGGCGTACCTCAAGGGCTTCGAGTCGTACCAGCCCGTGAAGGCCGAGCGCACCGCGGCGAGCGCGATCCAGATCGGAGACCCGGTGAGCATCGACCGCGCGATCAGGGTGCTGAAGCTCACCGACGGCGTGGTCGAGCAGGCCACGGAGGACGAGCTCTCCGACGCGGTGGCGCGCGCCGACCGCACGGGGATGTACAACTGCCCGCACACGGGGGTGGCCCTCGCGGCGCTGGAGAAGCTCGTCGCGCGGGGCGTGATCGAGAGGGGCCAGCGCGCGGTGGTGATCTCCACGGCGCACGGGCTGAAGTTCACGGAGTTCAAGCGCGCGTACCACCAGGGCGCGCTCGAGGGAGCGACCTCGCGGCACGCGAACACGCCCGTGGAGCTGCCCGCCGACGTCGACGCCGTGCGGCGCGCGGTCGACGCCCGCCTCGGCGCGGGCTGAGACGGTTCAACGTCGAGAGCGCGGGACGAAGGTCCCGCGTCGTGGTGCGGCGCGAGCACCCCTCGCCGCCAGGAGCGATCAGCCGCCGGCGAGCCAGGCCGACAATCGCAGGAGGTCCGAGAACACCCCCGCGGCGGTGACGGCGGGGCCCGCGCCGGGGCCCTGCACCACCAGCGGCTGCGCGGGCTTGTACCGGGCGGTGGTGAAGGCGAAGACGTTGTCGGTCTCGGCGAGGCGCGCGAAGGCGTGGCGCTCGGGGTAGGGCGAGAGCGAGACGCGCGCGCTCCCGTCGACGTCGACCACGCCCACGTAGCGAAGGCGGGAGCCCGACCGCTGCGCCTCACGCACGCGCGCCTCCATCGCGCTATCGCTCCGCGCGAGGCGGTCGAGGAAGTCCTCGGCGCTCGCCGCGTCGGCCGCGTCGGCGGGGATCAATGACTCCACGGAGACGTCGCTGAGCTCGATCTCGACGCCCATCTCCCGCGCGAGGATCACCAGCTTGCGCGCGACGTCCATGCCCGAGAGGTCGTCGCGCGGGTCGGGCTCGGTGTAGCCCAGGGCGTGCGCGCGGCGCACCACGGCCGAGAAGGGCTCCGAGCCGTCGTAGGTGTTGAACACGTACGACAGCGTGCCCGAGAGCACGCCCTCGACGCGCTCGACGCGGTCGCCCGTGCGCACGAGGTCGCGCAGCGTCGCGATGACGGGCAGGCCCGCGCCCACGGTGGCCTCGTAGAGCCAGTGACGTCCGCCCTCGACGGCGAAGCGGCGAAGGGCTCGGTAGCGCGCGAGGGGCCCGGCGCCCGCGCGCTTGTTGGGCGTCACCACGTGGATGCCCTGGGCCATCCACCCTTCGTAGCGGGCGGCGACGTCTTCGCTCGCGGTGCAGTCGACCACGGCGGCGTGGGGCAGGTGCGGCGCGCGCACGTGCGCCGCGAAGGCGTCGAGGTCGACGGGACGTCCCTCCCGCTCCAGCGCGGCGAGGGCCTCGCGGGGGTCGAGGGCGGTGTCGCTAAGCACCATCCGGCGCGAGTCGCTCACGGCCCTCACGCGCAGGTCGAGCTTGAAGCGCTCGCGCAGCACCGGGGCCTGCTCGGCGAGCTGAGCGAGGAGCGCCTTGCCCACGCCCCCGGAGCCCACGAGGCCGACCGAGAGCACGCGCTCGGAGAGGTAGAAGCCCGCGTGCACCGCGCGCAGCGCGCGGGTCGAGTCGGCGCCGTCGATCACCGCGGAGATGTTCCGCTCGGAGCTGCCCTGGGCCACGGCGCGCACGTTCACGCCGGCGCGCGCGAGGGCGCCGAAGAAGCGCGCGGCCACGCCCGGGTGCCGCGCCATGTTGTCCCCCACGGCCGCGAGGATGGTCAGCCCCGCGACGAGCTCGACGCGCTGGATCTGCCCCGCGGCGATCTCGTGGTCGAAGGCCCGCTCGACCACCTCGCGCGCGAGGGCGCCGTGGGCCTCGGGCACCGCCACGCAGATGGAGTGCTCGCTGCTCGCCTGCGAGATGAGCACCACCGAGACCTTCACCTCGCGCAGCGCGCCGAAGAGGCGCTGGGCGACCCCGGGCACGCCGATCATGCCGGTGCCCTCGACGTTGATGAGCGCGACGCGGTCGAAGGTCGAGAAGCCCGAGACGGGGTTCTCCCTCGGGCCGAGGTCCGTCGGGGCGGCGATGCGGGTGCCGGGCTTCGAGGCCGCGAAGGTGTTGCGGATGCGCAGCGGGATCCCGCGGGTGACGGCGGGCTCCATGGTGCGCGGGTGCAGCACCTTGGCGCCGAAATACGCCAGCTCGCAGGCCTCGTCGTAGGACATCTCGCCCACGAGCACGGCCTCGGGCACGCGCCGCGGGTCGGCCGAGAGCACGCCGTCGACGTCGGTCCAGATGGTGATCTCGGCGGCGTCGAGGAGCGCGCCGAAGATGCTCGCGGAGAAGTCGCTCCCGTTGCGCTTGAGGGTGGTGGGCACGCCCTCGGGCGTCGAGGCGATGAAGCCCGTGACGACCAGGAGCTCACAGGGCCGTTGCATCAGGGCTGCGGCGAGGCGCTCGGTGGAGGTCTTCCAGTCGACCTGCGGCCCGAGGTCGGCGGGGTGTACGACCAGCACCTCGCGGGCGTCGACCCAGGCCACCGGCGCGCCCTTCGACTGGAGGTGCGCGTGGAGGAGCTGCGCCGACCAGAGCTCGCCGTAGCCCGCGACGAGCTCCTCGGTGAGCTCCGACGCGCTGCGCCCGAGCCACACGCCGCGGAGGATGTCGGCGAGGTCGGCCACGTCGCGCTCGAAGACCGCGAGGAGCGGCGCGGGGTCGGGCAGGAGCTCCCTCGCGGCGTCGACGTGGCGCTGGTGCAGGGCGGCGAGGGCCTCGCGGTAGCCGTCGGCGCGACGTCGCGCGGCGCCCACCAGGGCGAGGAGCGCGTCGGTCACGCCGGACATGGCCGAGACCACCACGGCGCGTCGGGGCGCGGGGTCTTCGGTCACGATCGCGGCCACGTTGCGGTAGCGGTCGGCGTTGGCGACGCTGGTCCCGCCGAACTTGTGGACGACCCAGGTGGAGGCGCTGCGGCTCATGCGAGCGCGCACCGTAGCCGCAACGCGGGGGCTGTCGCTACGGTCTGAAAGGGGCGACGGCTCAGCGGAGCGGAGTCGAACAACGCGGCGTGGCTACGCCGCGACAGCGAAAGCGGCGCGGTCAGGGCGAGCGGACGAAGCGGTACCAGCCGAAGCCGACGCGCTCGAGGGCGCCGTCGTCGACGAGGCGCTTCACCTGCGTCGCGGTGTAGCCCATCTCGCGGAGCTGCGCGGCGGTGAGCGGGCCCTTCGGCAGCGCCGTCACGGCGGGCTTCGCGGGGGTGGGCTTCGCGACCGCGGGCTTCGCGGGGGTGAGCTTCGCGGGGGTGGGCTTCGCGGGCGCAGCGACGCGGGTGGGTGAGCGGCGACCTCGCGGCGCCTCCGCGCCGCGCTGGGCGGTCGGCGTCGACGGTGGAGCCGCGGGGGTGTCGGTGAGGTCGATGCCGAAGAGCGCGCTCAGCGCCGCGTCGTCGTCGCTCAAGGACGTGTCGGGCGCCTTCACCTTCGTGAGCGCCGCGCTCGCCTCGACGACGAGGTCGGTGTGCTTCACGCCGCGCAGGGTGAAGAGCAGCTCGGGCCGCTGGTCGAGGCGGTGGCCCACGCCGTAGAGCACCGCCGCGGCGTGCTTGCAGAGCGAGGCCCAGTCGGGGCACGAGCAGCGCAAGGTGAAGTCGCCGTCCTCAGGGATGAGCCCGCGGCCGGGCTCGGTGAGGAGCTTCATCGACGCGTCAGAGAGCTTGCCCTGCAGGAGGTCGAGCGCCGAGAGAGACTCGCGGCCCACCGCCTCGCGGATGTCCTTCCACCGCGCGGGAGACACGGGGCGCACCGTGATGCTCACGTCGTAGAGCTCGCTGCCGCTCACCACCGCGGTGACCGCGCCCTTCTCGACCGCGAGGTGCACCACCGAGCCGTTGCGAACGTAGGTGCGCCCGCGCGGGAGGCGGCTCGCGAAGTCGGCCTGCGACTCCATCGCCTCGCACCAGCGCTTGCCCCAGAAGGACTTCGCGATGGCCCGGCCGTCGATGGTGACGGGCTCGATCTTCATGCCCTTCTTCGCGCGCGACTGCATCGCCTTCGCGGCGTTGGCGCGGCGCTGGGCCACGGGGACGTAGGGCTTCCAGTCGTAGTACATGGGCTGATTCTCTCGGTGACGTCTCGACTTCGCGATTGCAGCCCCGAGGCTCAGCCCGCGTCAAGGGCGCGGTCGAGGTCGAGGGCCACCACGCGCATGAGCTCCTCGTCGCTCATCTCGGTGAGCGAGCGCTCGGCGCCCCCCGAGGGGTCGAGGATCGCCCCCGCCACGGCCCTCTTCTCGGTGAGCATCGCGTCGATGCGCTCCTCGAGGGTGCCGCGGCACACGAAGCGGTGGACGAGCACGTTGCGCTTCTGACCGATGCGGTACGCGCGGTCGGTGGCCTGGTCCTCGACGGCGGGGTTCCACCAGCGGTCGAAGTGCACGACGTGCTGCGCCGCGGTGAGGTTGAGCCCCGTGCCACCGGCCTTGAGCGAGAGCACGAAGAAGGGCACCCGCGGGTCGGTCTGAAAGGCCTCGACCAGCGCCGCGCGCTTCTTCACCGGCGTCGCGCCGTGCAGCACCACCCCCGACACGCCGAACACCCCCGACAGGAACGCCTCCAGCGGCCCGCACATCTCCTGGAACTGCGTGAACACCAGCGCCTTCTCGCCCCTCGCCGCGACGGCCTCGGCGACCTCCCCGAGCCGCGCGAACTTCCCGCTGTCGCCCGGGTCGAAGGCGCCGTCACCCGTCCACTGCGAGGGGTGGTTGCACACCTGCTTGAAGCGCATGAGCGACGCGAGCACCACGCCTCGCCGCTTCGTGTCGTCGCCGCCGGTCGCTTCGAGCGCGGCGCGCAGCTCCTCCACCGCCTCGCGGTAGAGCTTCGCCTGCGCCTTGGTGAGCGCGCACCACGCCGTCACCTCGGTCTTGTCAGGCAGGTCGCTCACCACCGATTTGTCGCTCTTGAGCCTCCGCAGGATGTACGGCCCCACGAGCCTCCGCAGCGGCGCGTAGCCCTCCGTCGACTCGCCCTCCGAGAGCTTCCTGGCGAAGCGCTTGAAGTCCTTGGCGCCGCCGAGGAGGCCCGGCTGCGCGAAGTCGAAGATCGACCAGAGGTCCCCGAGGCGGTTCTCGACGGGGGTGCCCGTGAGCGCGAAGCGGCCCCGCGCCTTGAGCGCCCGCGCCGCCCGGCTCTGCTTCGTCTCGGCGTTCTTGATCGCCTGCGCCTCGTCGAGCACGGCGAGGCCCCACCTCGCCTCGCCCATCCACCCGCTGCGCGTGAGGAAGCCGTAGCTCGTCAGCACCACGTCGGCGTCGGCCCTCCACGCCTCGGCGGCCTTCGCGTCGTCGGGGGGAGCGTCGCGCCCCGCCGAGGGGTGCGCGGTCTTCACTCTCAGCGACGGCGCGAAGCGGGAGAGCTCAGCGCGCCAGTTGGCGAGCAGCGACGCGGGCGCCACCAGCAGGTGCGGCGGCGCGTCGGGCTCACGTCTCCGCTGCTCCAGCAGCATCAGCGAGATCACCTGGATGGTCTTTCCGAGCCCCATGTCGTCGGCGAGGCAACCCCCCAGCCCGAGCCGCGACAGGAACCACAGCCAGCGCACGCCCACCCTCTGGTACGGCCGCAGTGTGGCCTTGAGCGCCGCGCCCGGGTCGACGTCGCCGAGCGTCGCGGGGTCGCGCAGCGACG
>JAEYZO010000802.1 GCA_023428035.1 Pseudomonadota bacterium
CGGCGCGGTCGACGCGGCGGAAAAGCCCCGTCACCTCGGCGGCCTCGCCGAGGCGGTGCGGGCGGCTCCTCGCGGAGAGCTCCACGGGCTCGAAGCCGTGCGCTGCCATCAGTCGCGAGAGCGACGCCGTGGTGAAATAGTTCACGTGCTCGACGCTGAAGTGCTGGTAGGGCGCGTCGGCGGGCACCCACGGCCGCTCGAGGTCGGGCACCTCGACGAAGACGAGCCCACCCTCGACCACGGCGCCGCGCAGCGCGGCGAGGGCGCGGGGCAGGTCGACGATGTGCTCCAGCACGTCGATGAGGGCGACGAGGTCGAAGGGCCCGCGGGGGTCGTCGTCGAGGGCCGAGCCCACGGTCACGTCGAGGCGCCGTCGGTCGCGCGCGGCGCGGGCGCACTCCGGAGAGGGCTCGCGCCCGTGCAGCCGCGCGTACCCGCGGCGAGAGAGGGCTCCGAGGAGGCCCCCGGTCGCGCAGCCCACCTCCAGCACCCGCGCGTCGCGCGCGGGCAGCGCCGCGCTGACCTCGTCGGCGATGGCCTCGTTGCGGGCGATGTCGAAGGGAGAGGGCTCCGCCGCGTCGTCGTACTTGGTGGCCCTGGCGTAGTAGCGGTCCATCGCGGCCTGCGAGGGGAGCGAGCGCGCGAAGCAGAAGCCGCAGCCGCCGCACGCGACGACGTCGTAGCCGTCGAGCGCGCTCACGCCCTCGATGCGCGCGAAGCGCTGGGTGAAGATCGCGTCGTGCGCGGCGCCGCCGCAGGCGGGGCACGGTCGGGGCCTGGGGACGTCGTCGCTCACGGCCCCGACGGTACCAGCGACCCGCCTCGCGGGAGACTTTCGCCCGGCGCAGCGAGCGGGTAACGCTCCCGGGGTCATGGGTACCGTGCGCGTCGCAGACTACATCGCTGCCCGCCTCGCCGACGCGGGGCTCACCCACGTGTTCATGGTCACCGGCGGCGGGGCCATGCACCTCAACGACGCCTTCGGCAGGAACGATCGCCTCACGGTGGTGTGCTGTCACCACGAGCAGGCCTGCGCCATCGCGGCGGAGGGCTACGCCCGGGTCGCGGGCCGCCCCGCTGTAGTGAACGTCACCACGGGCCCCGGCGGCACCAACGCCATCACCGGGGTGTGGGGCGCGTGGACCGACTCGGTGCCCATGGTGGTGGTCTCGGGGCAGGTGAAGTTCGAGACCACCGTGCGCTCCACCGCGCTCCCGCTGCGGCAGCTCGGCGACCAGGAGATCGACATCACCCGGGTGGTCGAGAGCTTCTGCAAGTACGCCGTGATGGTCACCGACCCGCTGAGCGTTCGGTATCACGTCGAGAGGTCGCTCCACCTCGCGACGAGCGGGAGGCCCGGGCCCGTGTGGCTCGACGTGCCGATGAACGTGCAGGGCGCCAGGGTCGACCCCGAGGCGCTGCGAGGGTACGACCCGAGCGAAGACGCGATCGCCTTCGAGACCAGCGACCTCGACGCCGCCGCGAGGGAGCTGCTCTCGCGGCTGGAGCGAGCGGAGCGTCCCGTGGTGCTCGCGGGCCAGGGGGTGCGCGCGTCGGGCTCCCACGCGGCCTTCCTGCGGGTGATCGAGCGCCTGGGGGTGCCCGTGGCGCTGAGCTTCAACGCCCTCGACCTCCTGCCCGACGCGCACCCGCTCTTCGCCGGGCGGCAGGGCACCATCGGCGACCGCGCGGGCAACTTCGCGGTGCAGAACAGCGACCTCCTCGTGGTGCTCGGGTGCCGCCTGCCGATCCGGCAGGTCTCCTACGCGTGGGAGCACTTCGCGCGGGCGGCCTTCAAGGTCATGGTCGACGTCGACGCCGCGGAGCTGAAGAAGCCCACGCTGAAGATCGACCTGCCCGTGCACGCCGACCTGCGCGAGCTCCTCCCGCGCCTCGAGCGCGACCCCTACGCGTCTCCGCCGCGGGAGGCCTGGGTCGCGCGCTGTCAGGCCTGGCGGCGGCGCTACCCCGTGGTGCTGCCCGAGTACTGGCAGACGAAGGGCTCGGTGAACCCCTACTGCTTCATGGGCGCGCTCTTCGACGCGCTGCCCGCGGGCGCGGTGGTGGTGTCGGGCGACGGCACGGCGTCGGTGACCTCGTTTCAGGCCGCCTCCCTCAAGGAGGGCTCACGGCTCTTTCACAACAGCGGCAGCGCGCCGATGGGCTTCGACCTGCCCGCGGCGGTGGGGGCCGCGATCGCGTCGGGGGCCCCGGTGGTCTGCCTCGCGGGCGACGGCTCGATGCAGATGAACCTGCAGGAGCTGCAGACCATCGCGACGCACCGGCTCCCGGTGAAGCTCTTCGTGCTGAACAACCGGGGCTACCACTCGATCCGGCAGACGCAGCAGAACTACTTCGCCGACAACATCGTCGGGTGCGGCACCGAGAGCGGGCTGGGCTTTCCCGAGGCCGAGAAGCTCGCGTCGGTCTACGGGATGACCTACCGCCGCGCCGCGGACCACGACGCGCTCGCGGGAGCGATCGCGCGCACCCTCGCCGAGCCCGGAGCCGCGATGTGCGAGGTGATGCTTGACCTGGAGCAGGTGTTCGCGCCGAAGCTCGCGTCGCGTCGTCTCGACGACGGTCGGATGGTGTCGTCGCCGCTCGAGGACCTCGCGCCCTTCCTGCCGAGGGAAGAGCTCCGAGAGAACATGCTGGTGCCGATGGTGGAGGACGGAGCGTGACCGACGCGAACGAAGGCGGCGTCTACGCCGAGTACCTCGAGCACCGACGTCCGCACCCTCGCGCCGAGGGCGCGCTCCGGTGGTGGCACCGGCAGCTCCTGCGCCGCGCCGAGCGGGAGGGCTGTGCCTTCCGTGGGGCGCGTGTGCTGGAGATCGGCTTCGGGCATGGCTACTTCGCGGAGGAGGTAAGCGCCGCCGGCGGGGCGTACGTCGGTCTGGACATCAGCCCGGCCCTCGCCGCCGAGGCGGCGCGGCGGGGCTTCGACGTGCGCGAGGGCCGCGTTCCGCCGCTGCCCGATGACCTCGCGGCCTCGGCCGACGTCGTCTGGATGAGCCACGTGCTGGAGCACGCGAGGGACTGGGTCGAGGCGCGGGAGATGCTCGTCGCGGCGAGGCGCGCGCTCCGCCCCGGCGGCGCCGTGGTCGTGGTGGCGCCGGACCTCCTCGACTGGCGAGAGGAGTTCTGGAACGTCGACTGGTCTCACGGCTTTCCGACGACCGCGCGCCGCTGCGTGCAACTCTTCCACGACTGCGGGTTGCGTCGCGTGGACTGGTGGCACCACCGCGCGGGCACGTTCTCGGCGGCGCCTCGGGCCGCGGCAGCCGCGGTCGCGCGCTCAGTTCCCTACCGATTGATCGATCGCCTGATACGTCGAAGCAGGGACCCAGACACGGGCTTCGCGTACTCCTACATGGGCGTCTTCGGATGGAGACAGATCATGCTCGTCGGCCGCGTAGGCTGAGCGACGCGCTCACAGGCCGCGGTTGTCGATGATGGCCTTGAGCGCGGGGTTGCCCGCGTAGGGCGAGTCGATGGCGTCGATGGTGAGCGCCTCGTCCTTCTTCACGGGCTTGAGCAGCACCTCGCCGGACATGATCTCCCTGCACGAGAGCTGCCCCTTCTGGAGCGGCACGGCGAGGTAGATGTCGTCGTCGATGCTCTCGTGCTGGAGCACGTGGCCCTCGGGCAGGTCGCGCCGCGCGTAGACGCCCCGCACCAGCGCGTCGAGGTACTTGATCTCGCGGTCGGTGGGCACCCGCTTGGTGCTGGCGCTCCCGCCGCACATCGTCCGCGCCTTGTGCCAGGCCTTGAACCAGGTGTCGATCTGGTGCGGCAAGGAGTTGTAGGGAGACACCTGCACGCCGTCCGTCTCGACGTCGATGTGGCGCTCGAAGGTCCGCGCGCCCTTGGCGTAGGCCATCATGATCGAGGCCTCCCAGTCGTGGTACTCGTGCGTCGAGAACCCGATGACGTGGTTGGGGTAGCGCCGCGTCAGGAAGTCGATCTGGTTGAGCTCCAGCTCGTGGTCCTCCGAGGGGTAGAGCGACACGCAGTGGTTAATCGCCAGGGGGACGTTGCGGTTCTCGAAGAAGGTCACGAGGTCGTCGAGGTCCTTCAGGGAGCTCCCGCCCGTCGAGACGATCGCGGGCTTGCGGGTCTTGGCGATCTTCTCGATCAGCGGCCAGTCGTTGAGGTCGGAGCTCGCGATCTTGAGGATCTGCACCCCGAGCTCGACGCAGAGGTCCACCGAGCGCTCGTCGAAGGGGGTGGACATCGGCACGCACCCGCCCTTGCGGATCGCCTGCACCATCGTCGCGAGTTCGTCCTTCGTGAGCCGCGTGTCGAGGGTCTTCTTGATGTACCGGATGTCCGTCCGGCCCCTGAAGTCCTTATGGATGAAGTTCTCTACGTCGCGGAACTGGAGCTTGATCGCCGCCCGCACGTTGTTGAACCGCACGATGCGCGAGTAGTCCGTGATGATCTTGAGCCCGCGCTCCAGCTTCCCCAGGTGGTTGTTGGCGAGCTCGAGGACGAACAGGTCCTCGAAGATGTCTCGGTTCATTGGCCCTGCGCTGCTCCGTGCGACGTGAGCCCCAGCGCCTCGCGCAGCGCGGTCACGTCGCTCACCGCGCGGTCGGGCGCGGCCGCCGTCAGCGCGCGAGTATCTCCGTAGCCCCAGGTGACCGCAATCGCGACGGCGCCCGCCTCTCTCGCGGCGGCGATGTCCCCCGGGGTGTCTCCCACCATCGCGACGCGGGCGACGTCGACGCCCTCGCACGACGCGACCCAGCGCAGCATCGCGGCCTTCGAGGTCATCGCCGCGCCGTCGACGGTCGCCCCGAGGC
>JAEYZO010000830.1 GCA_023428035.1 Pseudomonadota bacterium
CGCCCTTCGTGGGGAGGAGGGTGTTCACTCGCCGGGGCGGCGGGCGCTCGTTGACGGTGGAGGTCTGGGAGGGGCGCAGCGCGCGCGAGGCGACGCGGGTGGGCGAGTACGCGCTGGAGTTCGACGCCCCGGTGCCCGACGGGACGCCCGTAGAGGTTCGCCTCGACGTGCGCGCGAACGGCGAGCTGGTGCTGGCGGTGGAGGACCGCGCGACGGGCGCGGTGCGCGAGGCCCGCCTCGACGACGCCCCGGGGGTGTACTCCGCGGAGGAGCTGGCGAAGCGCACGCAGTGGCTCCGCGCGCTTCGCCTGTCGTGGGACGGATGACAGCGTTGAAGCCGCGCGGCGGGTGGTGCACGGTCGGCGCTTCTCACGAACGAGGGAGCGCGCGATGCCGGAGCTGGCGGAGGTACACAGGCAGGTGACGTGGCTGCGCGAGCGGGTGCGCGGCGCGACGGTGACGTCCTTCGGGTACACCGGGGGGCACTTCGCGGCGTACAAGGCCGACCCGAACAAGGCGGCGGTGCTGAGCGGCTTCTTCGAGGGCGCCGCGCTCGAAGACATCACCCAGCGCGGCAAGCACGTGGTGATGCGGCTCTCGACGGGCACCGTGACCTCCCACCTGATGCACAAGGGCCGGTGGTCGATCGAGGGCGACGACTTCACCTCGCCGTACAAGCACCACCACGACCCTCCCGAGGCGAAGAGCGCGTCGATGTGGATGGTGCTCGGCGGGAAGAAGCTCCGCTTTCACGAGCCCGAGTACCGGGGCAAGGTCAGCGCGTTCCCGGGGATGGAGCCGGGTGAGATCCCCGAGCTCACCGAGCTCGGCCCCGACGTGGTGATCACCGAGGTCACCGACCCCGCCTTCACGACGCCGTGGACGGTGGACGACCTGCGCTCCGCCGCCTCGCGCACCAAGGGCCCCATCAAGGCTCTGCTGCTCGAACAGAAGAAGCAGGCGGGGGTCGGGAACATGTACGCCTGCGAGGCGCTGTACCTGGCGGGGGTCGCGCCGGAGAGGCCCGCGTCGTCGCTCACGGGCGACGAGGCCGCGCGGGTGCACCGGGCCGTGCAGGGCGTGATCGGCGAGGCCATCGCGAGCGGGCTCGACTACACGAAGGTGCTGAAGGTCTACCGAAAGGAGACCGACCCCAGCGGGAACCCTGTGCGGGCCGACGTGGTGAAGGGCCGAGACACCTTCTGGGTACCCGCGGCGCAGCGCTAGCGCCGCACCATGTCGAGGTGGGGGACGCCGTCTTCGAGGTAGTTCTCCCCGTCGCGGACGAAGCCGAAGTCGCCGTAGAAGCGCTCGAGGTAGGCCTGGGCGTGGATGCGAACGGGCGCGCGGGAGCCGTGCTCGGCGTCGAGGGCTTCGAGGGCGCGCGCCATGAGCTCGCGGCCGAGGCCGGTACGGCGAACCGAGCGCGCCGTCACCACGCGGCCGACGCTGGCCTCGTCGTAGCGGGCGCCCGCGGGGAAGAGCCGGCAGTAGGCGGTCACGGCGCCCGCGGGGTCGACGTGCCAGAGGTGCCGGGCGGGCGCGTCCCACCCGTCGGCGTCGAGGTACGCGCAGGACTGCTCCACGACGAAGACCTCCTGGCGCAGCGCGAGGATCGCGTAGAGGACGTCGCGGTCCAACTCACGCCAGGGTTTGAGCATCCACGCCATGTGGCGCACGATGCCCGCGACCCGCCGGCCCGCGCAACGATGGACGAACCGCGCCTCTTCCCCTCGGCCCGCCTCGACCAGCCCCCGCTCCTGCGGCCCGGGCAGGGCGTCAGCATCGCGCTCCTGCCGCTCCTCCCCGGCGCGATGCTCGCGATGGGCGAGCGCTTCCTCGCGCTGTTCATCCTCTGCGCGCACGCGGGCGCCCTGGTGCTCCTCGGCCGCTGGCAGAGCCGGGTGCAGGGCGCCCTCCCGGGCCGCGTCGCCGCCTCGCGCGCGGGGCTGTACCTGCACGACCGCCTCGCGATCCGCCGCGAAGAGATCGCCCGCGCCCTGCCCGTGCACGACGAGAAGGGCTGGGGGGTGATGCTCCACCACCGCAAGGGGCTGAACTACCGCGTGCAGCTCGACGACGCCGCGGAGTGCCAGGCCCTGATCGAGACGCTGCAGCTCGACCCCGCGAGGAGCGCGGCGACCTTCGTGGTCGACTCGCCCTTGTCGCTCCGCACGCCGGCGTGGGTGGCCTGGGGCTTCGCCGTCGCCATCGTGCTCAACAACGTGCTCGCCGCGCGGGGGATCATCCCCTTCGCCCTGGTGTTCGCCGTGCTCGCCACGTGGACGGTGGTGACGCTCCTGACGATGGGCCTGCCCGCGCGGGTGACGGTGGGCCTCGACGGCGTGGTGATCGACTGGTGCGGCCGGCGCACGCGGGTGCCCCTGCGAGACATCGCGGGCGTGCGCGGGGAGCCCGAGCGCGTGTGCCTCGACCTGCGCGACGGCCGGGTGGTGGAGCTGGGCCTGCGCTTCGCGCCCGCGAGGTTCTCCGACGAGCTCAACTCCCACCGCTCGAAGCTCGCGTGGTCGCGGGCGATCGCCGAGCGGGTGAACGCGGCGCGGCAGCTCGACGCCGCGGCCCGCGCCCAGGCGACCCCGGCGGCGCTGTTGCCGGGGGGGCGCAGCACCGACGCGTGGATGGCCGACCTCGCCTCGCTCTCGCAGGCCGCCTCGGGCT
>JAEYZO010000018.1 GCA_023428035.1 Pseudomonadota bacterium
AGACTAGACCAGCCTCCCGCGTGAAACCAGCGTCACGTCAGCGCCGACGGGCGCGCTCAGAGCACTCCGATGTCGCTGAGCAAGGGGCCGACGCCGGCGAGGTCCTTCGGGGGCAGGTACGGCAGCGACTCCGCGGCGGTGGCGTTCTCCCGCGCTTGATCGGGGGTGCGCGCGCCGGGCACCACCACGCTCACCAGCTTGTTCGCGAGCACGTAGCGGATCGCCGCCTCGCGCATCGAGCGCACCTCGTCGTGCACGAGCGCGCGGAGGGCCTCTCGCTGCTTCATGCGCACGACGAGGTCGCTGCTCATCCAGCGGTAGGTGCGGTGGTCGACGTCGGTGAAGCGGCGGGTCGCGCCCCAGGTGTCGGCGAGCACCCCGTAGGCGAGGGGGGAGCGCGCGACCACGCCCACGCCGCTGACCGAGAGCTCCCCCGCGAGGGAATTGAGCACCTGCGGGAAGAGGAGGTTGTACGGCAGCACCACGAGGTCGGGCCGCAGGTGCACCGCGGCGAGGCCCTGCGACTCGCTCGACAGGCTCACGCCGATGAGCCGGGCCTTGCCTTCGGTCTGGAGGTCTCGCATCGCGCGCCAGGCGTCGCCCTGGGTGAGGGTCACGGCCAGGGGGTTGTGCAGCACCAGAACGTCGACGCAGTCGGCGCCGAGCCGCCGGAGCGCGCCCTCGCACGAGGCCCTGATGAACCTCGGTGAGAAGTTCTTCTGGGGCACGGTGCCGGAGCGGTCGAGCCCGACGCGCACCGACGCGACGAGGTTGTCGTTGGGGCGCCGCTTCTTGAGGTCGCCGACGGCCTCGAGGGTCTTGCCCTCGGCGTAGGTGTCCGCGGTCTCGAAGAAGGTCACCCCCGCCTCGGCGGCGGCGTCGAGGGTCGCGGTGACGGCGGCGTCGTCGACGGGGCCGTAGCCCTCGCCCGAGAGGCCCCAGGTGCCGAGGCCGATCTCTCCGACGGCTACTCCGCTGCGGCCGAGGTTGCGTGTGCGCATCGACCGCGGGTGATGCCCGCGACGCGCGCCGCGGTCAACGTCCCTGTTGCGCCGCGCGCGAGGCGGGTGACATCGTGCGCGCCCCATGGACGTCGTCGTCGCCCACCACGGCTTCTGCTTCGACGGCGCGTGCAGCGCCGCGGTCTTCACCCGCTTCCTCCGCGACCGCGAGCCCTCCCTCGCGCGCGCCGCCTACGAGTACCGCGGGCTGCACTACGACCCCAACAGCCCCCCGCCGGGTGAGCGCCTCAAGGTCGGCGCGCTCAACGCCATCCTCGACTACCGCTACAGCACCTCGTCGCTCCTCGCGTGGTACTTCGACCACCACGTCAGCGCCTTTCAGGAGCCCGGCTCCGAGGCCCACTTCAGGGCCGACGCCACGGGGCAGAAGTTCCACGACGGCGCCTACGGCTCGTGCACCAAGCTCATCGTCGACGTGGCCCGCGAGCGCTTCGGCTGGGCGCCCGAGGGCCTCGACGAGCTGGTGCGCTGGGCCGACATCATCGACGCCGCGCGCTTCGCCTCCGCCGACGAGGCCAACTCCTTCGCGCCCGCCGCCATGCGGGTCTCCGCGGTGATCCAGGAGCAGGGCGACGACCGGCTCCTCGCGACGCTGATCCCCGCGCTCGCGACGCGCAGCCTCGACGAGGTCGCGGCGATGCCCGAGGTCGCGACGCGGGTCGAGCCCATCAAGGCCCGGTACGAGTCCCTGGCGAAGCGCATGGAGACGGTGGGCGAGCAGCGCGGCGCGGTGGCCTGGTTCGACCTGAGCGAGCAGCCCCTCGACACGGTGGCGAAGTTCATCGGGTACCAGCTCTTCCCGACCGCGAGCTACTCGGTGGTGCTCTCGCGCTCGCCGCGGCGGGTGAAGCTCTCGGTGGGCTTCAACCCCTGGGCGACGAAGCCCCGCAAGCACGACATCGCCGCGCTCTGCCAGCGCTACGGCGGCGGCGGGCACCCGGTCGTGGGGGCGGTCTCGCTCCCCGCGTCGGAGCTGGAGCGCGCCAAGGTCATCGCCGAGGAGATGGTGCGCGCCCTCAACGGGTGACCCTCAGGGGCACGCGTCGCCCGAGACGCACGCGGGCGCGGTGGCCCAGGCGAGGGGGCAGCACGAGCCGCCGCCGCCGCACGCGGCGCAGGGGCAGGCGACGCAGGCCGCGTAGGGGGTGTAGCCCCGGCAGCGCCCGTTGACGCAGAGCTCGTCGCGGTCGCACTCGTTGTCGCAGCTCCCGCAGTGGAGGGGGTCGGTGCGGGTGTCGACGCAGGCGTCGTCGCAGACCCGGCGCGGGCTCGCGCAGGCCGAGCGGCGCGCGCAGGCCCCGGAGACGCAGGTGTCGCTCATACCCCCGCAGCGCGCGCCCACGCGGCCGCAGTTGCGAGGGTCGGACCGGAGGTCGACGCAGGACGACCCGGCGCGGGTGAGCCCGGGGCGGCACACGCAGGAGCCCGAGACGCAGGCCTCGTCGTCGTCGCAGTCGTTGCCGACGCGGCCGCAGTTGCGAGGGTCGGTCGCGAGGAGCACGCACTGACCGCGGGGGTCTCGGAAGGCGCCCGAGGGGCACGCGCAGGCCCCCGAGACGCAGGCCTCGCCGGGGCGGCAGGCGTTGCCGCAGCGCCCGCAGTGCGCGGCGCTGGTCGCGAGGTCGACGCAGGCGCCGCCGCAGGTCGTGGCGCATGCGTCGACCGCCGG
>JAEYZO010000061.1 GCA_023428035.1 Pseudomonadota bacterium
ACATGAACCAGAAGGGTGAGGCCTACAGCAAGGCGGACATCGCTGCCAGCTTTCAGGCGGAGGCGGTGGCTTTTCTCGCGGACAACACGTTTGAAGCCGCCGTACGGGAAGGAATCAACCGCATCGGCGTGGCGGGCGGCGTTTCTGCCAATGGCGCGCTGCGTCAGGTATTCGCTGAGCGCGCTGAAAAGACGGGCTGCACGCTGTATCTGCCCGAGCTGAAGTATTGCACGGACAACGCCGCAATGATCGGCTGTGCTGCTGCTTTCGAGCCGCCCTGCGCCGAGCCGCTGCGGCTGAACGCGGACCCTTCAAAGCAGCTGTTTTAGAATTCAGAACGCATAGCGCGAAAAACGCAATAATATAGATGGTATATCGGCGGAGGTTGATTTATGAAGAACTCGACGCGCTATATCGTCTTTTTTATTCTTGTCTTCATCGTATTTGGTTTCATACTGCTGCTGCTGCCGCAGGACAGGGCGGCGATCAGCACAGCCCGGTTTACCGTGGTGATCGACGCGGGGCACGGCGGGAGCGACCCCGGCGCCGTCGGCCCCACGGGGCTCACCGAGGCGAGCGTGACCCTCGACGTGGCGCGGCGCGTGGCCGACCGCCTCGCCGAGCGCTGGGGCGTGCAGGTCGTCCTCACCCGCGACCGCGACGTGTACGTCCCGCTCCCCGCGCGCGCGGCGCACGCCAACGGGACGCAGGCCGACCTCTTCGTGTCGATCCACTGCAACGCCGCGAACAACCGAGAGGCCCGCGGCGTGTCGACCTTCGTGCTCGACAGCGCCTCGCCCCGCGTGGCCCAGCGGGTGACCCTGCGCGAGGGCGAGATCCTCACGGGGGACCCGTGGCGGGGCGGTGACGTCTCGCGCATCCTCGCCGACCTTCGCCTGAGCGGCGCGAACCAGCGGGCGGTGAGCTTCGCGACGGCGATCCAGTCGGCGATGCTGCACGACGCGCGGCTGCTCTACCGCGACGTCGAAGACATGGGCGTCCACCCCGCGAACTTTCACGTGCTGGTGGGCGCTCGGATGCCCTCGGTGCTGGTGGAGCTGTCGTTCATCTCCAACGCCGTGGAGGAGCAGCGCCTCCGCAGCGACGCCTACCGCGACGTGCTCGCGGGGGCCGTGGCGCGCGGCATCGCCGCGACGATCCCGTAGCCGGGGCTCAGCCCTTCACGCTCCCCGCGGTGAGGCCCCCCACGAGGTGCCGCTGCACCGCGTAGAACATCGCCATCACGGGCACGCTCACCAGCACCGCCCCCGCGGCGAAGCGCCCCCACTGGGCGTCGTACTCGCCCACGTAGCGCTGCAGCGCGACCGGCAGGGTGAAGGCCTCCTCCCGCGAGAGGAAGGTCGCCGCGAGGATGAACTCGTTCCACGCGGCCATGAAGGCGTAGAGGCAGGTCACGGCGATGCCGGGCCGCGCCGCGGGGAGCACCACCTTCACGAAGGCCTGCCAGCGCGTCGCGCCGTCGACCATCGCGGCCTCCTCGAGCTCCCGCGGGATCGCCTCGAAGGCCCCCCGAAGCTGGAAGAGCGCGAAGGGCAGCGCCGTCGTCGCGTAGACCAGCACCAGGCCCGAGCGGGTGTCGAGGAGGTGCAGCGCGTCGAGGATCACGTACAGCGGCACGGCCGTCGCGACGCCGGGGAACATCTGCGTCGCGAGCAGCACCCGCACGCTGGCCCTGTCTCCCACGAAGCGAAAGCGCGCGAGGGCGTAGGCCGCGGGCGTCGCGAGGGCCACGCTCGCGAGCGCCGTCGCGAGCGACACCACCAGAGAGTTCGCGAGCTGCCGCCCGAAGAGCCACCGACCCGCGGAGTCGTGCGAGAGCGCCACCGCGCGGAAGCTGTCGAGCGACACCGCGTCGGGGACGGGCACGGGCCTCGCGGGCGGAGCGCCCGAGGGAGACAGCGCCAGCGAGATCACCCACAGCACCGGGTAGAGCGCGAAGCCCACCGCCAGCAACAGCGCGAGGTGGGTGAGGGCCTGCGCGAGCAGACCGTCGCGGCGCTCGTCGCTCACCGCGCCTCCTCCCGGCGGCGGCTCACCAGCGCGAGGATCACGAAGATCAAGACGGCGTAGGCCGAGGCGTAGCCGTACTGCGCCTGCCGCGTGAAGGCCCAGCGGTAGGCCTCGCTCACGAGGATCTCGGTCTCGCCGTCGGGCTCGCCGCCGGAGACGAGGAAGACCACGTTGAATTGGTTGAAGGTCCAGATGGCGCCGAGGGCCGCGGCGGGGCCGAGGGTGGGGCGGAGCATCGGGAGGGTGATCTTCGTGAACCGCTGCCAGCGCGAGGCGCCGTCGACCTCGGCGGCCTCGTAGAGGTCCCTCGGGATGCCCGCGAGCGCGCCGATGGTCACCACCATCATGAAGGGGAAGCCCAGCCACGCGTTGGTCGCCACGTTCGCCGTGAAGGCCGTCGAGAAGCGCGCGAACCAGCTCACGGGCTCGCCGCCGAGCGCCGTCACCATCGCGTTGATGGCCCCGAACTGCCGGTGGAACATCCCCTTCCACGCGAGGGCCGTGACGTACGAGGGCACCGCCCAGGGCACGATCAACAGCACCCGGTAGAGCGCGCGCATGCGTAGGGCCGGCCGCGCCAGCAGCAGCGCCAGGGCCACGCCCAGCCCGAGGTGCAGGGCGAGGTTCACCGCGGTCCAGAGCACGGTGACCAGCAGCACGCGGTAGAAGCTCCCCGTCGCGAGGAGGGGGCCGCCGCGGGCCGTGAGGATGTCCCAGTAGTTCGCGAGGCCGACGAAGTAGCTCTGCCCGTCGCGGGTCGCGTAGAGCGAGGTCGCCGCGCCCACCGCCAGCGGCGCCACCACCAGCGCCGTCACCGTGAGCGCCGCGTGCGCCACCCACGCGTAGGCCGGGAGTGACTTTCGGACCGCGACACGGAACTCACGATCCCGGCTTCGCTTGAGGGCCCCGAGGGCGAGGGCCATCGCGACGGCGCCCAGGGCGAGGAGGGCGAGGGTCGCGTCGCGGCGTCGCGGGAGGGGCCGCGTCACGTCCTCGAAGCGGTGGAGGCCCTGCTCCAGGGCCTCGCGGGGGGGCGTGTCTCCGCGCAGGGACTTCACCAGGGCCTGGCGGGCGGGCTCCCACGCGGCGCGCATCGCGGGGCTCGTGGGCATCGGGCGCGCCCTCGCCGCGGCGGCGCGGAAGGTCGAGAGCAAGGGATCACGCGCGAGGTCGGGGTCGTGCGCCCACGCGCCGCGGTGGGCGAC
>JAEYZO010000118.1 GCA_023428035.1 Pseudomonadota bacterium
CGGCGCGGCGGCGCGAGACTCGGAGGGCACGAGCGCGTCGAAGACGGCCTGGTAGCGGCGCGCGGCGCGGTCCCACGACCAGTCCTGGCGCATCACCCGGCGGCGGAGCCTCGCGAAGGCGCCCTGGTCGGCGTAGGCCGCGAGCCCGCGCGAGACGGCCCCGTAGAGCGCCTCGGGGGAGGCCTCATCGAACACGAAGCCCGTGCCGCTCGCGAGCGACCCGTCGCAGTCGATCACCGTGTCGCGCAGGCCCCCCGTCGCGCGCACCACGGGGATCGCCCCGTAGCGCATCGCGTAGAGCTGCGTCAGCCCGCAGGGCTCGAAGCGCGCCGGCGCGAGGAAGAGGTCGGCCCCCGCGAAGATCCGGTGCGCCAGCGCGTCGTCGTACTCCGTGCGGAACACCATCTTCTCGGGCGCCTCGCGCGCGATCGAGGCCAGCACGTCCATCAGCGCGGGGTCGCCCTGGCCCTGCACCACGAGCTGAACGTCCTGCCGCAGGAGCGCGTGCGCCGCGCCCGCGAGGAGGTCGATGCCCTTCTGCGCGTCGACCCTCGACACCATCGCCAGCACGGGCGTCTCGGGCTTCACCGGCAGGCCCAACCGCTGCTGCAGGTCGGTCTTGCACCGGGCCTTGGGCAGCGGGTCTTCGGCGTCGTAGCGCGCGATCACGTGGGGGTCGGTGCTCGGGTTCCACACGCCGGGGTCGACGCCGTTCAGGATCCCCGTGAAGCCCTTGGCCGACGCGCGGAGCACGCCGTCCATGCGCGCGCCGCCCGCGGGGGTGAGCACCTCCTTCGCGTAGCCCGGAGACACCGTGGTCACCCGGTCGCTGTCGAGGATCGCGGCCTTGAGCCAGCTCACCGCGCCCCAGAACTCCATCCGGTCAGGGGCAGCCTCGGCCTCGGGCAGGCCCAGCTCGCCCAGGGTCTCGGGCGCGAAGAGGCCTTGGTGCGCGAGGTTGTGGATGGTCAGCACGGTCTTGATGTGACCCAGCGCGGGGGTCTCCTTCGCGAGGTGCTTGAGCATCGTGGGCACCATCGACGCGGCCCAGTCGTGCACGTGCACGAGGTCGGGCAGGCGCGGCTGCGCGCGCATCCACTCGATGGCCCCGCGGCACAGCAGGCCGAAGCGCAGGTGGTTGTCCGGGTACTCCTTGCCGCCCTCGCCGTAGACGCCGGGGCGGTCGCTCACGCCGGGGCCGCCCAGGAGGCACACGTTCACGCCCGAGGGCAGGCGCGCCTCCCAGAGCTCCGCGTCGATGGTCTTGCCCGCCAGCGGGACCTTGATCCGCGTGAGCCTGCGGGCGAGGGAGTGCGCCGCGGGGTCGACGCTGCCGTAGCGCAGCGAGAGCACGGTGACCTTGTGGCCGAGGGCGCGCAGGGCCTTGGGCAGCGCGCCGGACACGTCACCGAGCCCGCCCACCTTGCTGTAGGGCACGACTTCGGGCGTGACGAGGACGATCTCCATGGGCGCGGAGACTGCCCACACTCCCGCGGGCTTCGCAACGGCCCTTGTCGCCCGCCTCGCCCCTGCGGTGTGATCCCCCGCTGCAGGGACCATGACCGACCAGACCACGCCCCGACGGGCCGTCGCCGCGACCGTGCTCGTCGGCGCGCTCGGCTACTTCGTCGACATCTACGACCTCCTGCTCTTCTCCATCGTGCGCGTCGCGAGCCTGCGCGACCTCGGCGTGCGCGGAGACGCCCTCCTCGACGAGGGCCTGAGCCTGCTCTCGATCCAGATGTGGGGCCTGCTCCTCGGGGGCGTCTTGTGGGGCGTGCTCGGCGACAAGCGAGGGCGCCTCTCGGTGCTCTTCGGCTCGATCCTCATCTACTCCATCGCCAACGTCGCCAACGCCTACGTCGAGACGGTGCGGGCCTATGCCGTCTGGCGCTTCATCGCGGGGGTGGGCCTCGCGGGGGAGCTCGGCGCTGCCATCACCCTGGTGAGCGAGACCATGCCCGCGCGCTCCCGGGGCTACGGCACGGCCCTCGTCGCGGGGGTCGGCCTCCTCGGAGCCGTGATGGCGGCCCTGGTCGGGAAGCACTTCTCCTGGCGCGTGGCCTACCAGGTCGGCGGCGGCCTGGGCTTCGCGCTGCTCATCGCGAGGATGAGCACCTTCGAGTCGGGGATGTTCTCGAGGGTGAAGGCCCAGGGGGACGTCGCCCGGGGGGACCTCACGATGCTCCTGCGCTCGTGGCCGCGCTTCAAGCGCTACGCGCGCTGCGTGCTGATCGGGCTGCCCATCTGGTACGTGGTGGGCATCCTCGTGACAGCCTCGCCGGAGTTCGCGCGGGCCTTCGGCGCCACGGGCCCCGTCTCCGCGGGCGACGCCGTGCTCTGGACCTACGCGGGCCTGGTCGTGGGAGACCTCTCCAGCGGCGTGCTCTCGCAGTGGCTCCAGAGCCGCAAGCGCGTCGTGGGGATCTACCTCCTGCTCACGGCGGTGTTCACCGCGGGCTACCTGATGCTGCGCGCGCCCTCGCCCGCGCTGATGTACGGGCTCTGCGCCCTGCTGGGCGTGGCGATCGGGTACTGGGCGGTGTTCGTCACCATCGCGGCGGAGCAGTTCGGCACGAACCTCCGGGCGACGGTGACCACCACGGTGCCGAACCTGGTGCGGGGCTCGGTGCCGATCATCACCCTGGCCTTCGTGACGCTCCGCACGCGGCTCGGGCTGGGCATGGTGTGGAGCGCGGCGATCGTGGGGGGCGCGTGCTTCGTCGTCGCGGCCCTCTCGCTAGTGGAGCTCGACGAGACCTACGGCAAGGACCTCGACTACGTGGAGTGATCCCTGCGCCAGCGCGCGGGGGGCACGCCCGTCCAGCGGGTGAAGGCGCGGTAGAAGGCGCTCACTTCAGAGAAGCCCAGGAGCAGCGCCACCTCGCTCACGCTCACCGTCGGGTCGGCGAGGTGCCGCTCGGCCAGCGCCCGCCGCACGTCGTCGACCATCGACTGCAGCGTGCACCCCGCCTCGCGCAACCTGCGTT
>JAEYZO010000176.1 GCA_023428035.1 Pseudomonadota bacterium
CCCTCGCGGTGGAGGGCATCGACCCCATCGGCGCCACCTTCGCGGAGCGCCTCGCGAAGGGCCCGCCGCGGGTGCTCGGCCTCGACGTACCCCTGGGTGTCCCGCTGGCTCTCGCGCGTCGGCTCGCGCCCATGGTGACCAACGGCTCCCAGGTGATGGAGCGCCTCGTGGCCTCGCCCCCGTCGGACACCGACCCCGTGTGGGCGACCTACTCCGCCGAGCACCCCGGCGCGCTGCGGCTCACCGACGCGATCACCCACGGCGCCCCGTCTGTCACCGCGGCGCGTCCCCCGTTGTGGCGCTCGCTGCGCGCGGTGGGTCAGTGCCTCTGGGCGGTGCGCGACCGGGTCACGCTCGTGCCCTTCGACGCGCTGGAGCTGTCGCCGATGCGTCCGACCGCGATGGAGGTGAGCCCGCCGGGTCTGCTGCGCCTTCTGGGCCTGCCCTACCTGCACCGGGTCGCCGGGGACGCCGCGTCGGTGAGCGACCGCACCGCCGAGCGCTACGCGGTGATCCGGGGTCTCCCCGACGCGGTGGCGGCCCTGGGCGCGCGGATGGAGCTCCCCGCGCACATCGGTCACGCGCTCACGCAAGATGGTGGCGCCGACGCCCTCGACGCGGTGCTCTCGCTGGTGTCGGTGTATCTCGCCACCCGGGGCCTGTGGTCGCCGCCACCGTTGGCGGGCCCTCACGCCTCCCGGGTGCTGGTAGAGGGCTGGATCGTCCGCCCGGGGTGACGACACGGTCCCAGTACCTGAACGGAATCCATCGCCGACCTGAACAGAGACCCTCGGGAATGGTCTCGGAGATCATCGCCGACCTGAACAGAGACCCTCGGGAATGGTCTCGGAGACCATCGCCGACCTGAACAGAAACCATCGGAGATGGTTTCCCAGACCATCGGAGATGGTTTCCCAGACCATCAGGGACGGTTTCCCAGACCGTCGGGGATCCTACAGCCCCTCGATCAGGTACGTCGGCGCGGTGGACGATCGTGCCGCCGCCGCCCTCGTGGTGACCCCCGAGAGCACCAGCGCTGACGCGATGCCCACCCCGTTCGCCCCGGCGATGTCGGTGTGGAGCTGGTCGCCCACCATCACAGCGTCGCGCGTCCCGAGCTTCGCGAGGGCCTCCTCGAAGATCACCGGGGCGGGTTTGCCCAGCGGGGTGAACCTCGGCGGGTGCTCGGGAAACCGTAGCGAGAGCGCGCCCTCGATCATCGCCGCCATGCTCCCCGCGGTGAATCCGTAGCGGCCCTCCCCCGCGGGGTAGATCAGGTCGGGGTTCGCGAGCACCAGCGCCGGGGGTGAGCCTCGCTCCACCGCGCGCAGCACCAGCGAGAGAACCGCGTTCATGGTCTCCTTGAAGGGGAAGCCCGAGTCGTCGGCGACCACCACCGCCTCGACCTCGGCGTCGTGGCGGGGCGCGACCAGCTCGCAGCCAGCGGCGCGAACGTAGTCGTGGGAGTCGGGGGAGCCCAGCACCACGCAGCGCGAACCCGCGAGGCCGTTCCGCTGGAACCACGGCGCGAGGAGCGCGCCCGAGGAGAGCACCCGCTCGGGGGTCACCGGGATGCCGAAGCCCTGGAGACGTCGCGCGTTGGTCTCGGGGGAGCGCGAGGCGTCGTTGGTCACCAGGAGCCAGGGTTGCCCGTCGCGCTCCAACGCCGTGACCGCGTCGACGGCGCCGGGCAGGGCGCCCTCGGAGTCGACCAGCACGCCGTAGGCGTCGAGGAGGAGCGCGCGGTGCCGGGCGCGGAGCGCGTCGAAGGTGAGCGTCATGGGCGCCATCGCGGGCGCTGATACCACGGCCGCCGTCGCTGGTACGCTCCCACCCCGTAGGGATGGACTCCGACCTGTGGACCGAGTCGCCGCGGCTCACGCTGCGCCCGCTGGGCGAAGACCTCGTCGACGCCGTGGTGCGCTACTACGAGCGCAACCGCGAGCACCTCGCGCGCTGGGACCCGCACCGCTCCCCCGAGTACTACACCCGACCGTACTGGGAGAGCCGCGCCGCGACCTTTCACGACGACGCCGAGCACGACCGGCACTACCGCTTCTGCATGGTGGCCCGCGCCCCCATGGGCGCCCTCGACGCGGGGGAGGTCGCGGGCACCGTGGGGGTCTCGAACGTCGTGCGCGGCGTGCTCCAGTCGGCCAACCTCGGCTTCGCCGTCGACGCCTCGCTAGAGGGCCAGGGGGTCGCCTACGAGGGCGTGAGCGCGGTGATGTCTCTCGCCTTCGGGGTGATCGACCTGCACCGATTGGAGGCGGGGCACCGCACCGAGAACGCGCGCAGCGGCGCGCTGCTGGGGAGGCTGGGCTTCGAGCGCATCGGCGTCGCGAGGCGCTACCTCCTCATCGACGGAGACTGGCGCGACCACGTGCTCTACCAGCGCCTCGCCGACGAGGCGCGGGGGTGACCCCCGGGTCAATCCCACCAGACGCGGGGGTGGACCCCCGACGCGACGCCGTCGACGCGCAGCTCCAGCCTCGTCGAGCCCCGCGCGGCGGGCGAGCTCACCCGGAACACCCACGCCTCGCCGTCCCTCTCCGCGGGTGACACCGCGCCGCCCCCGTGGGTGACCGCCAGCTCCACCCGCGACGCCACGCTCGGAGTGACCCTCACGCTGAAGGCTCCCCCCACGGCGGCGTGGCGAGTCGGAGGGTCGATCACGAAGAGCGGGGGCTCCTCGACGGTGTGCACGCGCCCCGCGGCGAGGCCCTCGACGGTCTGCGTGACGCCCGAGGGCCAGCGCAGCTCGACGCGAGACGCGGCCTGGGCTTCGCCCAGCCCGACGAAGACCAGGGGCTCTGACACCACGTGCGGAGACGACGGAGCGGCGACGTAGAAGCGCCGCGGGGGGAGCCCGTCGCGGGCCCACACCGTCACGGTGGCGCCGAGGCCGTAGCGGTTGCTCGTCGTGCCGCGCAGCGCGAGGGCGAACCCGCGGCGCCCCGTCGAGACCTCGTTGCGGAACACCCTCGGCGCGTAGCGGTGACCGCCCACGAGCAGGTCGGCGTCGCCGTCGCCGTCGAGGTCCCCCACCCAGAGCGAGCGCCAGTGGCCGCGCTCGCGGTCGAGGCCGGTGAGCGCGGTCACGTCGACGAGGCGCGTGCCGCCGCCGTTCCAGTGCAGGGTCGGGTGCTGCACGCCGATGAAGCGCTCGCGGTCCTCGTCGGGGATGAAGTCGTCGCCGTGTACGTGCAGGGCGTCGGGGCGACCGTCCATGTCGACGTCGATGAAGGCCACGCCCCAGGGGATCTGCCCCCGCGAGGTCTCGACCGCGCGCGTCACGGTGTAGCCCGCGCTCGGCCTGACCTCTCGCATCGGCCACGCCGCGCCGCCCGTGAAGAGCGCGTGGTCGGAGTTCAGCGAGACGGCCAGGTCGAGCGCGTCGTCGTCGTCGAGGTAGCCCACCCACGCGCCCATCGGCGCGCGGCACCCGAGCGAGGGGCACGCGTCGGGGTCCGGCTGTCGGTACGCCGCGTCGCGGGGCGTGGGGTCGAAGCCCTCGAAGCGGGGATAGCCCTCGGCGTCGAGCCCGCTCGCCCGCTGAAAGGTCGCCTCGCCCGGGGAGCAGGTCGAGAACGAGCCCAGCACCACGGGGTCGGGGCCGAGCGCCGTGGCGAGCACGGCGTAGGCGCCGCCGGTGGGGTTGTCGGGGATGAGGTCCTCGCGGTCGACGAACTCGCGCGGCCCGACCCGCAGCATGGGGTGCAGGGCCGAGCAGGTCGGGCAGCAGCGCTTCCCGCCGAGGAGCAGGTCGAGCCAGCCGTCGCCGTCGATGTCCCAGACGTGCACGCCCATGATCTCCAGGGGGCGCGCGGGGTCGTTCGCCTGGAGGATGAGCGCGGGGCGGTCGAGCCCCGAGGGGGCGCCCCACCAGATCGACGCCCCGTTGTCGACGAGGTCGACGCGGCCGTCGGCGTCGAGGTCGAGGAGCGCCATGGGCATCCGGTCGAGCCTCGGGCCCGGCCACGCGAAGGGCACCATCGCGCCGCCGCGGTAGGTCCACGCGAGCGCGGTAGGGTCGGGGTCGTCGTTGGCGACGGCGCCCATCAGCACCTCGGGGTGGCCGTCGCCGTCGAGGTCTCCCGCGACGGCGCTGGTGAGTCCACGGGGGTCTCCCGAGATGAGACCTTCCGGCGGGTACGGCCGCGCCGTGGGGTTGGTGTACTCGACCCGGACGAACCCCGCGCCCAGGCTCGCCGGGGGAGGCTCGGCGCCCGCGTCGACCTCGGGCTTCGCCGCCGGAGGTGGGCTCTCCGACGTGCACCCCGCCGCGAGCGAGAGCGCGACCAAGACCGCGCGCGAGGGGGCATGGACGCGGGCGACCGTCACGCCCGACAGGGTAGCAAAGCTCGCGCGCTCACCCCTTGAGCCACTCGCGCACGCGCTGGGCGACCTGCGGGGCGGTGAGGCCGTACTTCTCCGCGAGCACCGGCGCGGGCGCCGACGCGCCGAAGTGGTCGACGCCGACGCAGAGCCCGCCCTCGCCCACGCGACCGCGCCAGAGGTCGGTGCGGCCGGCCTCGATCGACACGCGCCGCCCCTCCGCGGGGATCACCGAGGCCCGGTACGAAGCGTCCTGGGCGTCGAAGACCTCGAGGCAGGGGAGAGACACGACGCGCGCGCGGGTGCCGTCCTTCGCGAGCTCCTTCGCGGCGGCCACGGCGAGGCCCACCTCGGAGCCCGTCGCGAGGAAGACCACCTCCGGGGCGCCCCCGTCCTCCTTCAGCACCACGTAGCCGCCGCGCGCGGCGTCGGAGGGCTTCGCGGTGCCCTCGGGGAGCGCCTCGACCTTCTGCCGCGAGAGGACGATCTCCGTCGGGCCGCTCGTGCGGGTCAGGGCGCTGGCCCACGCCGCGGCGCACTCCACCCCGTCGGCGGGGCGCCAGACGTGCACGTTGGGGATGAGTCGCAGCGCGGAGACGTGCTCCACGGACTGGTGCGTGGGCCCGTCTTCGCCGAGGAAGACCGAGTCGTGGGTGAACACGTGCACGGCCTGCACCTCGGAGAGCGCCGCGAGGCGCACCGCGGGGCGCATGTAGTCGCTGAAGGTGAGGAAGGTCGCCGTGAAGGGGATGAACAGCCCGTAGAGGGCCATGCCGTTGGCGAGCGAGCCCATCGCGTGCTCGCGGATGCCGAAGCGGAGGTTCCTCCCGGCGAAGCTGCCGGGCATGACCTTGGGGGAGTCTTTGATCGGGGTCTTGGTCGAGCCGCCGAGGTCGGCGTCGCCGCCCACGAGCGAGGGCACCAGCGCGGCGGCCCTCTGGAGGATCGACCCGGCCAGGGCGCGCGTCGCGTCGATCTTCTGCGGCGCGGCGGCGGCGAGCTGATCGAGGATGTCCTCCGGCACGCGGCGCTCGCGCATCGCGTCCCAGGTCTGGGCGAGCTCGGGGTGGTGGGCGCGCCACTCGGCGGCCTTGGCGTCCCACGCCGCGCGCTGCTTCGCGAGGGTCTCTCCGCGCTGCGCCCAGAGGGACTTCACGTCGTCAGGGACGAAGAAGGTCTCGTCGGTCCACCCCAGCGCCTTGCGCGTCGCGGCGACCTCGTCCTTGCCCAGGGGCTCCCCGTGGACCTTGTGCGTGTCGTGCTTGTTCGGCGCGCCGTGGCCGATGTGCGTGCGCGCGAGGATCAGCGTGGGCTTGCCGTTCCCCGCCACCGCGCGGTCGTAGGCCGCCGCGATCTGCCCGTGGTCGTGCCCGTCGATCGACTCGGTGTGCCAGCCCATCGCGTCGAAGCGCCGCGCGACGTCCTCGGTCATCGACTCGTCGAGGCCGCCGTCGAGGGTGATCCCGTTCTGGTCGTAGATGAGCACCAGGTTGTCGAGCCCGAGGTGCCCCGCGATGGAGGCGGCCTCGAAGGCCACGCCCTCCATCACGTCGCCGTCGGACACCAGCGCCCACACCCGGTGCGAGAAGAGCCCCGGGAAGCGCTCCTGCGCCATCTTCGCGGCGAGGGCCATCCCGACGGCGTTGGCGAAGCCCTGCCCGAGCGGGCCGGTGGTGACCTCGACGCCCGGGGTGAGGTGCACCTCGGGGTGCCCCGGGGTCTTCGAGCCCCACTGGCGAAAGCGCTTCAGCTCGTCGAGGGAGAGGTCATAGCCCGAGAGGTGAAGGAGGCTGTAGAGCAGCATCGAGCCGTGCCCCGCCGAGAGGATGAAGCGGTCGCGGTCGGGCCAGCGGGGGTCCTTCGGGTCGTGGCGCAGGTAGCGCGACCACAGGACGAACGCGAAGTCCGCCGCGCCCATGGGCAGCCCCGGGTGGCCGGAGTTCGCCGCCTCGATGGCGTCGATGGACAGGAACTTGATGGTGTTGACGGCGCGCTCGGTCAGGGCTTCGGGTGGGTTCACGGCGACCTCCGGGCCTGGCGCTCTAACGCACTCTCGCCCGCGGCGACAAGGTGATCGCGGCCCCTCCGCAGCGCGGCCCGCTTGCTCTATCCTCCGCGGCCCCCTCGACCATGGCGACCGAGTACGAGCCGGTGATCGGCCTTGAGGTGCACGCGCAGCTCCGCACGCGCACCAAGATCTTCTGCGGCTGCCCCGCGGCCTTCGGCGCGGCGCCGAACACCCACGTGTGCCCCGTGTGCCTCGGGCTGCCCGGGGCGCTCCCCGTCCTCAACGCCGAGGCCGTGGCCCTCGCGGTCCGGGTCGGCCTGGCGCTCGGGTGCGAGCTCCGCCCGCGCTCGGTCTTCTCGCGGAAGAACTATTTCTACCCCGACCTCCCCAAGGGCTACCAGATCACGCAGTTCGACCTGCCCATCTGCGTGGGCGGAGCGGTCCAGGTCCCGCAGCCCGACGGCAGCTCCCGGCGCGTGCCCATCACCCGCGCCCACCTCGAAGAAGACGCTGGCAAGAACCTCCACGGGGCCTCGGCGGGGTCGTCGCTGGTGGACCTCAACCGCGCGGGCGTGCCCCTCTTGGAGATCGTCGGCGCGCCAGAGATCCGCAGCGCGGCCGAGGCGGCGGAGTACCTCCGGCAGCTCCGCGCGGCGCTGATGTTCGTCGGGGCCAACGACGGCAACCTCGAGGAGGGCTCGTTCCGCTGCGACGCCAACGTCTCGGTGCGCCCGCGGGGGACCGACGCCTTCGGCGCGCGGGTGGAGATCAAGAACGTGAACTCCTTCCGCTTCGTGCAGCGCGCGCTGGAGTGGGAGATCGCCCACCAGATCGCCACCCTCTCCGCGGGGGGCGCCGTCGAGCAGGTCACCAAGACCTGGGACGAGCCCAACGACCGCTGCGTCGTGCTCCGCAAGAAGGAGGCGAGCGACGACTACCGGTACTTCCCCGAGCCGGATCTACCGCCGCTGGTGCTGACGGAGACGGAGGTCGAGGCCGCCCGCGCGGCGCTCCCCGCGGGCCCCGCGGAGCGACGTCGGCGCTACGTGGCGGAGCTCGGGCTGAGCGCCGGAGACGCCCGCACCCTCACCGAGCACCCCCGCCTCGCGGAGTACTTCGAAGACCTCGCGGCGCGCTCGGGCGACGCCAAGCGCGCGGCCAACTGGGTCTGCAACACGGTGAAGACCGCGGTGGTGACCGAGGGCCTCGACGCGCGCTTCCCGGTGACGGTCGCGCAGATGGCGGGGCTCTTCGCCCGCGTGGACGACGGCACCCTCTCGGGCAAGCTCGCCAAGGAGGTCTACGCCGCGCTGGAGGCTGGCGCCGAGAGCGCCGACGCGGTGATCGAGTCTCGCGGGCTGAAGGTCGTGAGCGACGAGGGCGCGGTCGAGGCGGTGCTGCGCGAGGTGCTCGGGCGCAGCGAGAAGCAGGTGGCGCAGTACCGCGCGGGCAAGCGCGCCGTCGCGGGCTACTTCAAGGGAGAGGCGATGAAGGCCACCGGGGGCAGGGTCGACCCGAGGGTGCTCGACGCGGTGCTCGCGCGGCTCCTCGACGGGGGGTCGTCGTGAGCGACGCGGTCGCGGAGAAGCGGGCGAAGACCAACCGCGAGTCGGCGGTCGGCGTGGCGATCATCACCCTGGCGAAGGGGTGGTTCCTCCTCACGGGCTTCGCGCAGCCGGTGCTGCTCACGCGCTTCCTCGGCGTGGAGGAGTACGGGCTCTACGGCGTGGTGCTCGGGGTCATCTCGATCCTGAACAACGTGGTGGTGGCGGGGAGCATCCAGTCGATGTCCCGCGCGGTGACCGAGGGGGGCACGGCGGCGCTGCGGCGCGGGCTGCTCCTGCACCTCGTGCTCGGGCTCACGCTCTCGGGCCTCTTGATGTCCGTCGCGCAGCTCGTAGGCGTCGGGGTGCTGCACGACCCGCGGCTGCCGCGGCTCATCCGCGTAGGCGCGCTGGTGGTCTTGAACTACAGCGTCTACGCGGCGCTGGTGGGCGCGCTCAACGGCCAGCGCCGCTTCGTCGGCCAAGCGGGCCTCGACATCACCTTCGCCACGCTCCGCACCGGCGTGGTGGTGGGCGCCGCCGCCCTGGGCTTCGGCGTGTTCGGCTCGATCGCGGGCTTCGCGGGCGCGAGCGGGGTGATCCTCTGCCTCGCCCTGGCGCTCAACGCGCGCGACCTCCGCGGGGGCCCCGCCGAGAGCGCCGAGGGGATGGGAGCCTTCGTCGCCCGCTACGCGAGGTTCTTCCTCCCGGTGCTCGCGTACCAGCTCGCGCTCAACGTGGTCTTCCAGGCCGACCTCCTCGTGATGAAGTCGCTCCTGCCGCACGCCACCGCCGAGGACATCGCCGCGTCGGCGCGCCTCGCGGGTCTCTACAAGGCCGTGCAGAACTTCGCGTTCCTGCCGTACCAGCTCCTGCTCGCGGTGACCTTCGTGGTCTTCCCCATCGTGTCGAAGCAGACGCTGGAGGGCGACCGCGAGGGCGCGCGGGCCTTCGTGCGCGGCGCCCTGCGCTTCAGCGCCCTCGCCCTCGGCGCGATGCTCGCGGTGATCGCGGGGGTGCCCGAGCGACTGCTCCTCCTGGCCTTCCCCGCGGAGTTCGCCCAGGGCGCCCCCGCCCTGCGGACGTTGGCGCTCGGTCAGGGGGCCTTCGCGCTCGCGGTGATCGGAACGACCATCCTCCTCGGGGCGGGGCGCGCGGTGGCGGCGACGCTGGTGATGTCGGCGATGCTCGTGGCGGTGATGGCCGGCGACGCGGTGGGCGTCACGCTCTCCGGCGGGGGCGTCGCGGCGCTCCTCGGGACGGCCGCGGGCACGGCCGCGGGATGCGCGCTGGGCCTCGCCATCGTGGGGGTGATCCTCCGGCGGAGCTACGGGGCCTTCATCCCGCCAGCGAGCGCGGCGAGGGCTGCCGTGGCCGGGGTGATCGCGGGGCTGGTAGGAGGGCGGGCGCCGCTCCCCGGGAAGGTGGGCACCCTGGTGGTGGCCGGGGTGATCGTCGCGGTGTACGTCGCGCTGGTGCTGGCGATGGGGGAGCTCGGGCCCTCGGAGCGCGAGGCCCTGCGGCGGGTGCTCGGGCGCGAGCGAGGGGCGAAGGGGGCGCCGTGAACCCCCGAGCGGCTACCGCGCGCGCCGCTCCTCGATGTCGTGCTGGAGGAAGTCTTTGAAGGTCGCGAGGCCCTCGTCGTGCCAGCGGGCCTCGATGGCTCGGGCCACGCTGCGGTTGCGGGCCATGAGGTCCTTGAAGGGCTGGTGCTCGGCGTCCCACGGCGGGGGGCAGACGTGGTCGTCGTGGGTGTCGGCGCGAAAGACCCACTCCTCTCGGGAGGGGAGCTGCTCGATCACCATCTTCATCGGGGGGTAGTACCGGTTGCCCAGGCGCAGCGCGTAGCGCCGCGGGCGCTCCCCGCCCTCGCGCTCGAACACGGGAGAAGCGTAGAACGCCTCTTCGTCGCAGCCGCGGAGCTGCGCGAGGCGAGAGGTCACCATCGCGGGAGGGCCGTCGTCGTCGTAGGCCCCCCTGAGGTACGCCTCGATAGCCTTCCAAACTACCGTCGTGCCCGGTCGACCTGCGCTGGCCATCTCACCACCTCCGCGACCAGTGGGAGCCCGAGTGCCCCGGAGCCCGCAAGATACCACGCGACGCGCGCGGGATCGTGGTAGACAGTCCCTCGATGGCACTCCCGTCACCGGAGGTGCTGGTCGTCGAGGACGACCCGGACATGAACGAGATGCTCGGGGCATACGTGCAGCTCGCGGGGTTTGAGTACCGACCGGCCCTCGACGGCTCCAGCGCCCTCGCCGCGATGAAGTCCCGGCCGCCGGCGCTCGTCCTGCTCGACCTCATGCTCCCCGACATCGACGGCCTCGAGGTCTGCCAGAGGATGCGCGACGACGAAGCGACCCGAGGCACCCCGGTGGTGATCCTGTCGGCCCGCGACGAGCCCGAGGCCCGGCGGCGCGCGGAGGTGCTCTCGGTGCGGGAGTACCTCACCAAGCCCTTCGACCCCGACGCGCTGATGGAGTCGATCCGCAAGGCCATCGCCCAGGGGCCCGGGGTCTGACCGCCCCGGGGTGTAGGCGCGATGAAGAAGCCCATTCGACACACGGTGCTCGTGATCGACGATGAGCCCGACGTGCTCCAGAGCGTGAAGGACCTCCTGCGCTTCGACTACAAGGTCATCACGGCGACCCGCGCCAGCGAGGGCATCAAGGCCCTGGCCGAGCAGGAGGTGCACGTCGTGATGTCCGACCAGCGCATGCCCGAGATGACCGGGGTGGAGTTCCTCCACCACGTGCGCGGCGAGCACCCCGACGCGATCCGCCTGCTCTTCACGGGCTACGCCGACCTCCGGGCCGTCATCGACGCCATCAACCAGGGCAACGTCTACCGCTACATCACCAAGCCCTGGGACCCGGGAGAGCTCCAGTCGGTCATCCGCGAGGCCTGCGAGCGCTACGACCTCATCGTCGAGCGCCAGCGCCTCATCGAGGAGCTGTGGGCGAAGAACGCCGAGCTCGAGCACGCCAACACCCTCAAGGCCTCCTTCCTCCGGGTGGTGGCCCACGAGCTACGGACCCCCATCACCCTCCAGCTCGGCCTGGCCCAGCTCGCCCTGAAGAGCGAGGGCCTCACCCCCGTGGTGCGCGACCGGCTGGAGCGCATCAAGCGATCGGCGCACAAGCTCTACCGCCGCGCCGAGCAGCTGATGGTGCTGCTGCACCGCGAGGAGTTCGCCCAGCAGCTCGAGCGCGCCCCCGTCGACCTCGGCGCCCTCCTCAGCACGGTGCTCGACGAGGTGCGCCCCTTCATTGATCGGCGCGGTCAGACCCTCACCCTCGACGCCCCCGACGACCTCGGCGAGGTCACCGTCGACGCGTCCAAGCTCCAGGACGCGCTGGAGCTACTGCTCCTCAACGCGGTGAAGTTCACCCCCGACGGCGGGCACGTCACGCTCAGCGCCCGACGCGGCGCCGACGGCGGCGCGACCCTCGCGGTCACCGACGACGGCGTGGGCATCCCCTCCGAGCAGATGTCTCACCTCTTCGAGCCCTTCTTCACGGGCTTCGACTCGGAGCACCACTCCAGCGGCGACTTCGCCTTCGGCACCCGGGGCCTGGGCCTCGGGCTGAGCGTGGTGAAGGCCTTCGTGACGATGCACGGCGGGCGCGTCTCGGCCTCCAGCGAGCCGGGTCGCACGGTGTTCACCATCGAGCTCCCGGGGGCCTGAGCCGTGGCGAGCGGCGGTGTCGACGACGCCGACGCGGAGCTCGCGGGGTTCTTCGCGGTCTCGTCCGAGCCCCTGGCCATCGTCGACAACGCCGGGCGCTTCGCGCGCTTGAACCCCGCCTTCGGTCGGGTGCTGGGCTACGCCCCCGCGGACCTGGTGGGCACGCCCTGGGTCGACATCCTGCACCCCGACGATCAGCCCGCCGCGGCGCGCGAGTGGAGCCGCCTCGCGGAGGACCTCCCGCGCATGGTCATGGAGTGCCGCTGCGCCCACAAGCTCGGCGCGTGGGTGTGGCTCCACTGGACGCTCCACTGGGCGCCGGAGCGCAACCTCCTCTACGCGATGGCCCGGGACCTCTCTGGGAGAAAGCTCGCGAGCGAGCTCCTCGGGAGGGTCTTTCACCTCTGCCCGGTGCCCCTCATCATCGCGAGCCCCGGCGGGGTCATCATCGAGGTGAACGAGAGCTTCTTGAAGCTCACGGGGCTCGACCGCGACGACGCCGTGGGCTGCAGCGCGCTCACCCTGCTCGTGGTCGACGACGAGCAGCGGCGGTCGGTGGTCGAGCGGCTCCTCACGGCGGGTCAGGTGCGCGACGAGGAGGTCACCCTCCGCACCCGCGCGGGAAAGCTCAGGGCCATCTCGGTCTCGCTGGACCTCGCGGAGATCGAGGGGAGGACCCTGGCCATCGCGGGCTTCCTCGACGTGACCGACCGGAAGATCGCGGAGTCCGAGCTGCGGCAGAAGAACCTCCAGCTCGTGGAGGCCATCGAGGCCGAGCGGGCCACCCGCGAGGCGCTGCGCTCGGCGCAGAGCGCCCTGGTGCAGACCGAGAAGCTGGCCTCCCTGGGTCAGCTCGTGGCGGGGGTCGCGCACGAGATCAACAACCCCCTCGCGTACGTGTCGAACAACGTCGCCGTGCTCAAGCGCGATGTCGAGGCGACGCGCTCGCTCCTCGCGATCTACCAGGAGGCTGACGAGGCCATCGGGGCAGCGCGCCCCGACCTCGCGGGCCGCGTCGCGGAGCGCGCCGACGAGATCGACCTCGGCTACGTCGACGAGAACCTCCCGGGGCTCTTTGGCCGCACCGAGAAGGGCCTCTCGCGGATCCAGAAGATCGTCGACAACCTCATGGTCTTCGCCCGGGTCGAGGGCTCCGACCGCGCCGAGACCGACCTGAACGACGGCATCGTCTCGACGCTGGACCTCTGCACGGGCCGGGCGAAGAAGCGCAAGGTGAAGCTCGAGGCCGACCTCGGGCACCTGCCCCGGCTCGCGGTGCACCCGGTCAAGATCAACCAGGTGGTGCTGAACCTGGTGAGCAACGCCATCGACGTGAGCCCCGACGGGGGCACGGTGACGGTGCGCACGCGCTGCGACGGGGCCTTCGTGCAGATCGACGTGGTCGACCGGGGCGAGGGCATCGACGCCGAGGTGGCCGCGAGGATCTTCGACCCCTTCTTCACGACCAAGCCCGTGGGCGCGGGCACGGGCCTGGGCCTGTCGATCTCGTACGGGATCGTGAAGGAGCACCAGGGCTTCATCGAGGTCGACTCCCGCAAGGGCCAGGGGACGACCTTCACCGTGCGCCTGCCCCTCCGGCCGAGCCGGGTGCAGAGCTTGTAGCGAGGGGCCTCACTTCGCGCGGGACATCTCCCCGGGGCCGCTATACTGCCGCGGCAATGCGAACCCGCTGGAACGCCGCCTGGAAGGTGGCCGTGGTCCTCGCCGCCTGCCTGTGCGCCTCGGTGGTGACCTTCTCCCGACACCACGGGGGGCTCTTCGGAGTGGCGGCGACCCGCCCGCTCCACGCCCAGCCCCGCCGCGGGCCGCGCGCGCCGGACCCCAACTACGACCTCGTGAGGATGAGCGTGCTGCGGCACGTGCTCCTCGAGATCAACAACAACTACGTCGACCCGAGCCGGGTCCACCCCCGCGACATGCTGCTCAAGGGCCTCGACGCGATCCAGCGCTCCGTGGCCCAGGTGCTGGTGCGCCACGAAGACAACGCCCCCACCCTCACGGTGCGCGTCGACACCCACGAGCAGACCTTTCAGGTCGCCGACGTGAACGCCCCATGGGACCTCGAGAACCGCTGGCGCGAGATCTTCACCTTCCTCCAGCAGCACCTCCGGGGCACCGACGTCGACCTGCGCGACGTCGAGTACGTCGCCGCCAACGGGATGCTCCACACCCTCGACCCGCACTCCGTGGTGCTCAACCCCGACCAGTTCCACGAGATGCAGATCCAGACGGGGGGCCACTTCGGCGGCCTCGGGATCGTGATCTCGATCCGCGACGGCCTCCTCACGGTGATGAACCCGATGCCCGGCACGCCCGCGTCGCGCGCGGGCCTGCGCCGCTACGACCGCATCGTGAAGATCGGCGAGGAGAGCACCACCAACATGGCCCTCTCCGAGGCCGTGAACCGGCTCCGAGGCCCCGAGGGCAGCCCCGTCACCATCTGGGTGACCCGGGCGGGGCAAGGCGGCTGGCAGCAGCCGCGGCGCTTCGACATCGTGCGCGCGGTGATCTCGGTGCGCTCGGTGGAGCACCGGCTCCTCGCGAACGGGGTGGGCTACGCGAAGATCAAGAGCTTCAGCGAGAACACCGCCGAGGAGCTCACCCGGGCCGTGCACGAGATGCGCGAGCAGGGGATGCGCTCGCTGGTGCTCGACATGCGCGGCAACCCCGGAGGCCTCTTGGAGCAGGCCGTGCAGGTCGCGGACCTCTTCCTCCGTGACGGCACGGTGGTGATCACCGCGGGCAACCGGCGCGAGGAGCGCGACGAGCGCGAGGCCCGCGCGCCGGAGACCGAGCCCGAGTATCCCCTCGCGGTGCTCATTGACGGCGGCAGCGCGTCGGCGAGCGAGATCGTCGCGGGGGCGCTGAAGAACAACAACCGCGCGCTGATCGTAGGGCAGACCTCCTTCGGCAAGGGCTCGGTGCAGACGATCCGCAACCTCCCCGACGGGGGCGCGCTGAAGATCACCATCGCGCAGTACCTCACCCCGGGGAACGTCTCGATCCAGGGCGTGGGCATCACGCCGGACATCGAGCTCGACCCGATGACCGTCGACGCCCTCGACATGGACCTCGACGCCGACCGCACCTTCACCCGCGAGGCCGACCTCTCGGCGCACCTCACGAACGTGAGGGCCCGCGGAGACCAGCGCCCCGCCGAGGTGCTGCGGTACTACTTCCCCTCGGAGGAGAGGGATCAGGTGCGCCTGCGCGGCGCCGACGACCTCTCCGACGACGGCTTCCGCGAGGACTACCCCGTGCGCTTCGTGCGCGAGCTGCTCGCCGCCGCGCCCCGGGCGGGGCGTCGCGAGGAGCTCTCCGACGCGCGGCCGCTCATCGAGCGCCACCGCGCCGACCAGCTCCGCCTCGCGTCGCAGGCCCTCACCGGGCTGCGAGTGAACTGGGAAGACGGCCCCGACGGCGGCGCCCCCAACCTCGACGTGGTGATGGAGACCTCGCGGCCCAACAACGTCGGCGCGCCGGGCGAGCCCTTCGACCTCACGGTGCGCGTCACCAACCGAGGCACCGCCCCGGTGTTCCGCCTGCGCGCGACCACCAAGAGCGACAACCCCCTCTTCGAGAACCGCGAGCTGGTCTTCGGCCGCATCAACCCCGGCGAGACCCGCTCGTGGACGGCGCCCCTCGGCGTCTGCGAGTTCCAGGGCTACCGCCCTGGCACGACCTCTCTGCCCGCGCCGGGCACGCCCAAGCGCTGCCTCGTGCCGCGCTTCTCGCTCTCACGGAAAGACGGCATCCGCCTCGAGTGGTCGGCCTCCCACGACCGCACGCCGCAGAACTCCCCCACGCTGCGCGCGTCGATCCGCGGGCTCGACCGCCCGGTCTTCGCCTACGGCTGGCAGGTCGCCGAGCAGCCCCGCGGCGGCAACGGCGACGGCCGCGTGCAGGTCGGCGAGCAGCTCTCGGTCTACGTCACCCTCCGCAACGTGGGCCACGGCCGGTCGTTCATCACCCGCGCCAACCTCAAGAACCTCTCGGGCGCCGGGGTGCTCCTCCACGACGCGCGCTTCAACGTCGACAACATGGCCCCCGGCGAGGAGCGCCGCGTGGTCTTCACCTTCGCCGTGCTCCAGGGCTTCCGCGAGCCCGAGGTGAAGCTCGAGCTGGTGATCGAAGACGAAGACCTCCGCGAGGTCACCACGCAGAAGATCCGCGTGCCCATCGCCCGCGAGGCCCTCGCGGTCACCAACGCCACGGGCACCTTCGCCACCGCGGCCGAGGTCGAGCTCCGCGAGGCGCCCGAGGCCGAGTCTCGGGTGGTCATGCGCGCCCCGGCGGGCTGGAGCTTCCCCGTCAACCGCTCGTCGGGCGACTGGGTGCGCGTCGACGTCGGCGGAGGCCGCCCCGCGTGGGCCCTGCGCAGCGCCGGCGGCCCGCGGGCGACCGGGGCGCGTCAGCCCCTCACCTACGTGCTGCACAACTCCCCGCCGATGATCGAGCCCTCGGGCGCGGTCGAGCTCGCGGTGCGCGGCGCGTCGATGACCCTCCGAGGCGTCGCCACCGACGCCACGCGGGTGCTCGACCTCTATGTGTTCGTGGGCGCGAACAAGGTCTACTACCGCCCCAACCGAGAGGGCACCGACCCGCGACGTCTCGAGTTCGAGGCCAACCTCCCGCTCCGCCCCGGCGCGAACATCGTCACGGTCATCGCCCGCGAAGACGACGACGTGCTCGCCCGCCGCACCTGGATCATCCGCCGCGACGGCGCCGACGGCCAGCTCCTCGCCACGCCTCGGCGCGGCGAAGACGAGTCGTCCAGCGATGAGTGACCCCTCGCCCGCGACGGCGCCGCGCTGCCCCGAGTGCGGCGCCCCGCGGGCGAACTCAGACCTCACCGGCTGCGTCCGCTGCGGCGCGGCCTTCACGACCGAGCCCGAAGAGGCCCCTCCATCGCCCGAAGCGCTCTCCCGCCGCGCGCGCGCGTGGCGGGTGGCTGACCGCGCGACCGGCGCCGTGGTGCTGCTCGGCCTCGCGCAGCGGGCGATGTTCTACCGGCACTTCTCCGCCGGCGCCGGGCTCGCGCTGAACCTCGGCGCGACGGCGCTCTCCCTCGCCGCGTGGTGGGCGATCCACGCCCGGCTCACCCCCGCGCTCACCGCGTGGACGGCGCTCTCCGTCGGCGGCGCGCTGGCCTCTGGCGCGGCCCTCGCGGTATGGGGCCCCTCCCCCGGGCTCGGCGCGCTCTCGTACGTGTCGTGGGTGATCGGGGCCGCCTACGCCGTATCACTCACCTGGGCTCGCCTCGCCGTCTCGGCCCGCTGAGCCCCGGTGCCGCTGTTCACCCCCCTGCACTAGGGTATCTTCCGAGGCCGCTCGATGTTCGGCATTGGCATCCCAGAACTCATCCTCATCGGCATCGTCGCCTTGCTGGTGGTGGGCCCGAAGAACCTCCCCTCCACCCTCAGGGCCGTGGGCCGCGCCGTGCGCGAGTTCCAGCGCGCGTCGCGCGAGCTGCGCGAGGAGGCCGGCTTCGACGACGTGGTCGACGAGGTGACGCGGCCCCTGCGCGAGGGCCTGGCGGGCATCGAGAGCGAGGTGCAGAACGCGGCCAAGGCCGCCACGGCAGACCTGCCCGTCGACGTGTCGATGGAGTACCCCGAGGGCGGGCCCGACGACCTCGGGGCGCTGCCCGAGACGGCGCTGGTGTACCCCGATGAAGCGGGCGAAGAGCCCGAGGCGGTCGCCGCGATGCCCGAGGCCGCGCATGGCTAAGGGCAAGGCCGCGGCGGTCGAGGGTCGCATGACCCTGGGCGAGCACCTCGAGGAGCTCAGGCTCAGGATCTTCCGCGCCGGCGCGGCGGTGATGGCCGGGATGGTGGTGGGCTGGTACTACCGCGAGCAGCTCTTCGCGTGGCTCCTGCGCCCGCTCGAGATCGCGTGGTTCTGCCGCGCGAGGAACTTCAGCGACATCCGGCAGGTGTTCCGCTGGATGGCCGACCCGACGACCTTTCACCGCGCGCGCGACGCGGCGGCGGCGCTCCCGCAGCGGCCCGACGGGTTCCCGCTCGAGCCGCAGGTGCACTTCCCCGACCCCACGGCGGGCTTCATCGCGTACCTGAAGATCGCGGCGATCGGCGGCTTCGTGCTCGCGCTGCCGGTGGTCTTCTACCAGCTCTGGGCCTTCGTCGCGCCGGGGCTCTACGCGCGCGAGAAGAAGCTGGTGCTGCCGCTGGTGGCGCTCTCGACGGTGTTCTTCGTCGCCGGCGCGCTCTTCGGGTACCACTTCGTCTTCCCCGTCGGGTACGAGTGGTTCCTGGGCTTCGGGGGAACCGTCGCGGGCACCCACGTCAAGGTCATCCCGACGCTGATGATGGACGAGTACCTCTCGTTCACGTCGCAGATGCTCCTCGCCTTCGGCGTGGTCTTCGAGCTCCCGCTCTTCGTGTTCTTCATGTCGCTCGCGGGCCTCGTCACCTGGAAGCAGCTCCTGAAGTTCAGCCGCTATTTCGTGGTGCTGTCCTTCGTGCTCGCCGCGGTGCTCACGCCCACCACCGACGTGTACTCGCAGGTGATGCTGGCGCTGCCGCTGATCGTCCTCTACTTCGTGGCCGTGGGGCTCTCGTACGTCTTCGGCGCGAAGGAGTCGAAGCCCTGGCGCAGCATCGCCCCTGACCCCGACGACAAGCCCGCGGCGAAGAAGAAGGTCGTCAAGCCCCAGGCGCCGCCCGACGACCCCGAGGCCGAGTCCCGGCGAGCCGCGAAGATCCGCGCGTGGGAGGAGGAGCAGGCTCGCAACGTCGCCGCCAAGCTCGCCGCGCAGGAGAAGGGCAAGCGCCTCGACGAGTAGTTCGTTGAGCTTCAGTGCGTAGCGGGCGAGGGCGTGCAGCGCACCGCGACGCGCACCGGGTCGGCGCAGACCTGCTGCGCGGGCTCTCCGTCGACGCCGGGTTGGGCGAAGCAGAGCGTGACGGCGTGGGAGCCGTCATAGAGGCTCAGGGGCACCGCGTAGGGGGCGACGGAGACCTCGCCGGCGCGCACGAAGGTGGTGGGCGCGACGACGTCGATCGCGGCCATCGCGCCACCGTCGACTGAGGCCCACACGGTGGTGGGCTGCGGAGCGACGGAGGTGGTGACGGTGCCGGTGAGCGTGACCGTGGCCGCGGCGTCGTGGACGCAGGAGGGTTCTCCGGTCGTGACGGTGACCCAGTAGTCCGGGAAGAGAGAGCCCGTCTCGGGGGACTCAGCGGCGAGCGTGCCCGCCTCGACCGCGGGGTCCACAGGGCCGCACGCCGCGAGCGCGGCGACGAGGGCGAGCGAGGGCGCGAGCGCGAATCGCGTCATGGGGCACCTCCACGCGAGGAGGCGCGGGACGCGTCGATCGCGTCGGTCGTGGGTCGCGGCCTCTCTCACACTGTCAGATCACGCTCGGGAGCCCGCGGTTGCGTCGGTCACCGGGAGGTCAACCTCACCGCTTCGCCCGCGGCTTCTTCGCGGCCCCCTTGTGCGCCGGGCGCTCGCTCGGGTCGGTGTTCAGCGCCTCGGGTTCGCCCGCGGTCGGGTCCCCGGCGCAGGCCGCGGCCTGACCCGCCGTTGCCGCTTGAAGCCCCGCCGCCTCGCGGGTCATCGTGCGGGGCGTATGGGCTACGGCGACTACGACCTCCAGGCGCACAAGGCCGCGACGCAGGCGCGCGCGGCGCTCTCCACCAACCAGGTCTTCACCCAGGGCGCGTGCCACCCGTCGATGAACCCCTACGGGGTGAAATCCCGCCAGTGCTGCGACAGCGACGCGCACCCCAACTCCGTCGGCGTGGTCTTCGCGCTCGACGTGTCGGGCTCGATGGGCGAGGTCCCGCGCAAGCTCGCGACGGAGACCCTCCCCACCTTCATGGCGGCGGCCACGACCCTGCTCCCCGACGCGCAGGTGATGTTCATCGCCTTCGGGCACGCCTGGGCCGACCGCTCGCCCCTGCAGGTGGGGCAGTTCGAGAGCGAGGCCGGGCTCATCGACCAGTGGCTCCAGCGCATCCACCTCGAGGGCGGCGGAGGCGGGCTCGGGGAGTCCTACGACCTCGCGATGCACTTCGCCTCGCGGCACACCGAGATGGACTGCGTGAGCAAGCGCGCGCGCAAGGGCTATTTCTTCATGACCGGCGACGAGCCGCCCTTCGTGAAGCTCATCGCGTCGAAGGCCAACGAGGTGCTCGGCACGCAGCTCCGCGCCGACATCGCGGTGCACGAGGTGGTGGCCGAGCTCACCACGCGCTTCCACCCCTTCTTCATCATCCCCGACGCGAAGTCCGCGGAGACGCCGCTGTGCCTCGGCGCGTGGCGCGCGCTCTTCCACGAGCGGACGATCATCCTCGACCGCCCCGACGACACCGCCGCCGCCTGCGCCGCCCTCATCGGCATTCAAGAAGGCCCCCTCAAGGACGGCCCCGCCATCGACCGCTGGCTCGAAGAGACGCTCCAGCGCACAGGCGAGGCGCGAGACCGGGTGACCCGCGCGGTGCTCCCTTACTGCGAGGCCCTCGCGCGAGGGCCCATCGCGGCGCCCGAGCCCCTGAGGGAGGAGAACGTCTCCGGCTTCAAGGGATGACCCGCGAGGCGTGGGTCGTCGTCGACCTCGGCTACGGCGACCAGGGCAAGGGGACGATCGTAGACTTCCTCACGCGAGACCGCGGCGCGACGGCGGTGGTGCGCTCCAACGGCGGCGCGCAGGCCGGGCACAACGTGGTGACCCCCGACGGGAGGCACCACACCTTCGCGCAGTTCGGAGCGGGCTCCTTCGTCGAGGGCGTCGAGACCTGGCTGACCGAAGACTTCGTGCTCCAGCCCTGGGCGATGGTCTACGAGGCCGAGCACCTCGCGAGGGTGGGCGTGGCAGACGTCTTCGCGCGCACCTACATCGACCCCGGCGCGGTGGTCATCACGCCCTTTCACGGCGCGGCGAACCGACTGCGGGAGCGCGCGCGGGGAGCGGCGCGACACGGGAGCTGCGGCGTCGGCGTCGGCGAGGCCGTGAGCGACGCCCGCGAAGGGGCGGACGACGTCGTGCGCGCGGGGGAGCTCTTCGACAGAGTCACCCTGCGCGCGAAGCTGTCGCGGGCGCAGCGTCGCAAGCGGCGCGAGCTCTCATCGGTGATGCAGTCGCTCCGCGACGATCCCTCGGCGCGCGAGGACCTCGACGACCTCGACGACCCGCGCACCGTCGACGTGGCGGTGGACCTCCTCGCGGGCTTCGTGGAGCGAGCGCGGCTGTCAGAGGAAGGGGCCTTCGACGCGATGCTCCTGCGCGAGGGCGCGGTGGTCTTCGAGGGCGCGCAGGGCGTCTTGCTCGACGAGTGGCGGGGTTTTCACCCCTACACCACCTGGAGCACCTGCACGCCGCACAACGCGCGGCGCGCGCTCGCGGGCTACGAGGGAGAGGTCACGGTGCTGGGCGTGCTGCGCGCCTACGCCACGAGGCACGGCGCAGGCCCCTTCGTCACCGAAGACGCCGCGATCACCCGCGCGATCTCAGACGTGCACAACGCGACGCACCCGTGGCAGGGGGCCTTCCGCGTGGGCTGCTTCGACGCGGTGGCGACGCGCTACGCGGTCGCGGCCTGCGAGGGCGTCGACGCGCTGGCGGTGACCTGCCTCGACCGGCTCACCCCCGACGCGCACCGCGTCGCGACGGCCTACGCGCGAGGCGACGAGAGGGTCACGGCGCTGCCGATGGGCGAGCGCGGCGACCTCGCGCATCAAGAGGCGCTGACCGCGTCGCTCGCGGGGGTGGTCCCGGTCTACGAGCGCGTGCCCGAAGGGGAGATGGTGGGCGCGATCGAGCGCGCCTGTGGGGTACGGGTGACGCTGACGTCCGCGGGGCCGACGGCGGAGGCGAAGCGCTGGCGGTGAGCGCGGGTCAGCGCCACCCTCACGCCGCCGAGCCAGGCGGATGGCGTCGGACTGCCATCGACACCACCGCCTCCGCGCCGCGTCCGACGACCGCGAAACCTTGACATCGCGCCGTGTGGATGCGCCGGCCCTCGGTTCCGTTCACGCCCCCGTCGCCGCTACCCCGCCCCCGTGAACGGGTGTACCGCTACGCCTCGGTGATCCCCTACTACGACTGGAACGACTTCACCCTCTTCGGCGTGACCTTTCACACCTTCGGGCTCCTCGTGGCCCTCTCGGTGGTGCTCGGTCACCGCATGGTGGTGAAGCGCGGCCTCGCCCTCGGCCTCGCCGACACCAAGACCCTCGACACCTTCTGCCTCGTGGTCCTCACGTCGGGCTTCGTCGCGGCGCACGTGCTCGACGTGGTCTGGTACCACCCCGAGCTCCTCCGAGAGCACCCCGAGGAGATCTTCATGCTCCACCACGGGCTGAGCTCCTTCGGCGGCCTCGTCGGCGCCGTGACGGGCGGGCTCCTCTGGCTCCGGTGGAAGCGCTTGAACCCCTGGGCCTGGGCCGACCTCTGCACCTACGCCTTCCCCTTCGGCTGGCTCCTCGGCCGCGCGGGCTGCGCCATCGCCCACGACCACAAGGGTATGCTCACCGACTCCGTCCTCGCGGTGCGCTTCCCCGAGGGGCCGCGCTACGACCTCGGGCTCATCGAGCTCGCCCTCACGCCCATCGTCGTCGCCGCGGTGGTCATCACGTCACGCAAGACGAAGCGCCCCGGGATGATCTCCGCGGCCTACGCGATGACCTACCCCCTGATCCGCTTCCCGCTGGACTTCCTCCGCGCGCGGGACCTCGGCGCCGACAGCGACCCGCGCTACGCCGGGCTCACCCCCGCGCAGTGGCTCTGCCTGGGCAGCGTCGCCCTGGGCTTCTGGATCTTCTTCCGCGCGCGCAACCACCCTCCCCTGGAGCCCCCCGCGGCTCAGTCCGCGGCGACGCCCGAGGCCGCCGGCGCGAGCTCGTAGCGCGACGCCGCCCGCAGCAGCTCGTCGCGCACCCTGCGCCGCAGCTCGTCGGGCCCGCGCACCACCGCAGCGCCGCCCCAGCGCAGCACCCAGCCCACCACCTCGGTGAGGCTCGTCACGTCGAACTCCACCCGGAGCATCCCCTCTTCGGTGCGGCTCACGCGCTGCGTCGGGTGCCACTCGCGGGGCTCGATCAAGTAGCCCACGCGCGGATCGAAATCGACGACGACGGTGTGCCGCTCGCCGCCCCCGGAGAAGATCCCGAAGGCGCCCTCGAAGAGCTTCGAGACGTTGAAGCTCGGGTCGCGCTTGAAGGCCTGGTTGGTGAGGGCCTTGACCTTCCTCATGCGGCCCACGGCGAAGGTGCGGTCGGCGTCCTTCTGCACGTCGCGGCCGACGACGTAGAGGCCGTTCTGGTAGAGCACCAGCGCGTAGGGCTCGAGCTTGCGCGTGCCCGGGGTCGTCCCGCCCTCGTACTGGAACTGCAGCACCAGCGAGCGGAGCATCGCGTCGTAGATCTCGTAGATCTGGTCCTTGAGCTTGACGTAGTTGTACGGAGCCTCGGGGATGTAGAGGAAGCGCTCCTCCATCGAGCCCTCGATCTCGGCGCCGACCTTCGCCGTGAGCTGCATGAAGTCGTCGTGCAGGGGCGTGCCCTTCAAGACGTCGAAGACCCGCTTGAGCGCCACGAAGGAGTACTTCTGGAACTTCGTGAAGCGCACGGGCTCCGTCGAGCGGCCCGTGCGCACGCGGCGCACCCGGCGCTCGGCGTGCTCGCCCACCATCTCGAGCTCGAGGCCCGCGTGCTCCAGGGCCTTGAGGTCCCGACGGATCGAGCGCGGCGTCACCGAGAGCTCGCGCGCCGCGTCGTCGATGCGAACGCCCTCGGGCGACGCGTCGAGGATCTGATGGAGCTGGAACAGCCTCACCGCCTGCGTGTACTGACCCGCAGGGCGGCCCGGAGAAGGGCGACGGGGCATGGCGGACAGTGAATGTCACGTCGCGCGGCGAGGGTAAAGACTGTTTCGCGGGGGATGACTACTCGCCGCCGAGCTCGGCGACCGTGGCGCGGTAGTAGCGCTCCACGCGGCGCTCACGGTCGCGTCGCAACAGCCCCGCGTAGAGGTCTCGCGCTCGGGCGAAGGCGGCGTGGGCGTCGTCGCGGGCGGTTCCGGTGGCGTCGGCCTCGACGGGGACGTCACGGTCGGTGCGCGACGCGTCGGTCACCCGCAGGAGCCCCGTGGCGAGCATCACCTCGACGGCGGCGCGGGCCTCGTCGCGGGGGTAGCTCCGGTCCATCGCCGACGCGAGGGTGACCAGGTCACGGCGGAAGGTCGCGCAGCGCCGAGGGTCGGTGAGCGTCGGGCGGCGCTCGACCGCGCCGAGGAGCTCCATGCACGAGGCCGACACCCCCCACGCGACGAAGGCTCGCTGCGAGGGCGGCGGCACGCGCAGCAGCGTCGTCGTGATCGGCTCGAGCTCGGTGCCGTCGTCGCGAACCGGGAGCGCGAGGCGCTCCCAGCGGAGGTCGAACC
>JAEYZO010000193.1 GCA_023428035.1 Pseudomonadota bacterium
CGTGTGAGCCGTGCGAGCCGTGTGACCCGTGCGAGCCGTGTGACCCGTGCGAGCCGTGCGAGCCGTGCGAGCCGTGCGAGCCGTGCGAGCCGTGCGAGCCGTGCGAGCCGTGCGAGCCGTGCGAGCCGTGCGAGCCGTGTGAGCCGTGCGAGCCGTGTGACCCGTGTGACCCGTGCGAACAGTGCTGGGCGCCGCGCTGCGCGTCGTCGGGGACGATGGCCGGACCCTTCGGTCGGTTCGACGCCTCTTCGCTGGCGCGGTCGGCGATCTCACGCTCCCTGGCCGAGAGCATCGCGCCCGCGTCACGCTTGAACGAAGGGAGCTCCTCGTCGGAGGAGTCGTCGCCAGATTCGTCGCGGTGGTCGTCGGAGCCAGTCATGATCGCCTCGAGGGGTTGCCATCCCAGCGCGCGCGGGTGGAGCTATCCACCCGCGATACTATCGATTTCGGGCTGTCAACACTAGCCCGCGTCATGGACGAAGTGATCCCGGTGCCGGTTGATGGTCCAGCGCCGGAAGACCTCCATGTCCGCGGGGTCGTTCTTGTGGATCTTCTCGAACAGGTAGTCCTGGATGCCCTTGTGCACCATGCACACGGTGCTCTCCCGCATGCGCCCCGAGAGCGAGCCCTGGGTCTTGTAGGTGTGCACCGGGCAGGCCCCGCAGTAGGGGTTGTACGCGCAGTTCACGCAGTCAGGTCGCGCGTCGACGTTCGACCCGAGGGCCAGGGCCCGCACCGTCGGGTGCGACATCATCTGCTTGTAGGTGAGCTCCCCGACCCTCCCGAGGAGGAAGGTGTCGTCGCCCGTCTCGTGGAGCATCCGGGCCTCGTCGCCCGCGAACACCAGGCCGTCGTAGTTGTAGGCGATGGCCGAGAGCCCCGCGCCCGAGGGGCTGCGGATGTCGAGGAAGTTCGGGTCTTCGCCGTTGAGGATCTTCGTGAGGAAGATCGCCGCGTAGCGCTCGAGGATCTGCGTGCCCTGCTTGTTGAGCTCGATGATGTAGTCAGTCGTGTCGCGGTAGAACCGCAGGTACTCCTCGCGGGGGTACTCCACGCGGTGCGCGGTCTTCTCCATGAACCCGAAGGGGTCGATGGGCCGGAGGAACAGCGCCTTGCACCCGAGCGAGGCGTAGGTGTCGACGATCTCGCGGCCACGCGAGAGGGCCTCGCGCGTCGTCGTGAGCAGGGCCTCGACGTGATAGAGCGAGGTGTCGAGCCCGCGCTCGGCGTAGGCCTCGTTGATGCGCTTGATCCAGCGCACCGCGGCTTTGAAGGCGCTCGAGCCCACGAGCTTTCGCTGCTTGTCGTGCAGGTGCTCGGGCCCGTCGATGCTGGTGCAGATCTGCACCTTGTGGTCGAGCAGGAACGAGAGCTTCTCCTCGTCCATGAGGGCGAGGTTCGACACCATCGTGAACTCGAGCTGCTTGCCGAGGGCGCGGTTCTTCTCGAGCGCGTACTCGATGGTGTGCTTCACCACCGGGAAGTTCACCAGCGGCTCTCCGCCCTGGAACTCGATGGTGACGAAGTGCGACGAGCTCGACAGCGCGAGGTCGACGGACTTCTCCGCGACCTCCTTGGTCATGTCGGTCTGCGTCGCGGTCATGTCAGCGCGCGACGCGTGGCAGTAGACGCAGGTCTCGTTGCACCGCAGCGTCACCACCATCATGTGCAGGTTCGGCCCGAGCTCGAGGAAGCGCTTGCGGCGCTTCAGGCGCTCGACCGCGGCGGGCACGTCGAACTCCGCGCGGATGAGGTTGGCCGCCTTCAAGCGCGACCACAGACCGCTGCCGCGCTCGACGGTGCCCTCGGCGAAGGCCTTGAACTCCGGCCGCTCGAGCATCACCCAGTCGCCCTGGGCGTTGCTCACCACGTAGGCCCCGTCGACCTCGCGAACCCTGAAGAACGCGGGGAAGGTCGCGCTGGGCTTCTCGACGCCGGCGAGCATCACGCGAGGCCCTCCTTGCGAGAGAGGCCGAGGGCGAAGTTGCCGAGCTCCTGGGCGACCTTGCGCTCGCGCTCGGGGCGCTTCGCGCTCACGCGCACGACCTGGTAGTCGCCCTCGTCGCTGAGCTCGATCTGCGCGAAGCGCGCGAAGGCGTCGATGGCCCCCTGCACGGCCTTGAGCGCGTAGAGATCCTTGTGGAAGCGGCGCTCGATCACGGCTTGGCCTCGGGTGAGGGCTCCGCGCCCGAGGAGGCCTCGGTGGGGGTCTTCTTGCGGTACTTCTCCTCCCACGACATCGCGATGCCGAGGGGGTCGTCGAAGCTGTCTTCGCTGAAGTCGAAGGAGGCCAGGTCGTCGAGCGAGGGCTCGGCCATCGAGCCCGCGAGGGCCTGCGCGGTGACCGTCTCGATCACCACGCGGTTCTCCTCGATGATCTTCTGGCGCCACGCCTGGGTGAGGAGCTCGTTGATGAGCTCGCCCACCATCGCGCGCCGCGAGGCCTCGTCGCCCGCGCCGGACTTCTCGGTCAGGGTCACCGAGTAGGCGCCGGCCCTGGGGCGGTCGAGCAGCACGTAGCAGCGGTCGATGAAGATGAACGCGGCGCCGTAGACCGCCTCCAGGGGGTAGACCGCCGCGTCGACGGTGACCGTGACGCTGCCCTCGGAGGGGTCGGTCACCACGATGTCGGACGGGAATCCTTCGAGCGTTTGCGTGCCCATGCGTCTGAGAGATCCTTCCCGAAGACCCTGAAATGGGGTGCTTTTGCAAAACGGGGGCCGAGTCTGCCACCGCGGGTCCGAAGTCCGCAATCCGCCTCAGGAGACCTGTTGGCAGAGGGGACGTCGGCGAGGAGAGCGGCGGCGTCGGGCGGTACATCTTTGCGCAACGCCCGCAGCGCGCCGCGCGGATGCGTGGTCCGCCCACCGCCCGAGCGTCAAGGGGCCGTCACCCTCACCATCCACTGGTTGCTCCCCTCGGGGGTGATGGGCCGCCGCTCCACGCAGCGCAGCGCCGGGGCCGCGCGGGCGATCACCGCGAGGGCGTCGTCGGCGCCGTCGTTGCGGTAGTGCTCGAAGCCCGAGGGCCCCTCCTCGGCGCGCTGGGCCTGCTCGCGGGTGCGCAGCAGCCCGAAGGCCACGTTGTCGACCACCGTGAGCGTGCCGTTCGGTCGCAGCAGCCCGGCGATAGCCCTCACCGCCGCCTCGGGGTCGCGGAAGTGATTCCAGCTCCGGAGCACCAGCGCGTGGTCGAAGCGCTCCTCGCCCGCGAGCGACTCGGCGTCTCCGACGCGCAGCTCGGCCCAGGGCCACCGCGCGCGCAGCGCCGCGACGTGCGCCGCGTCGGGGTCGACGCCGACGTACCGCAGCCCCTCACGCACCCTCCCTTCGAGGATGTCCCCGTACGGCCCCTGCCCGCAGCCCACGTCGATCACGCTCCCGGTGAGCCCCGAGAGGAGCCCGCGCACCCGGGCGTCGTCCTCGCCGAACACGTCCCGCGGGGAGGGCGCCCACAGGCCCGCGCACGACGCGCGCGCCGGGCACGACGCGCAGCGCGGGTCGACGAAGAGCTTGCGCAGGTCGGCGCTGAAATCATCGGGCGCACCCTTCTGCGACACGTCGACGTAGACCTGCCCGAGCGACCGTACGACATCGTCGACCTCGCCCGCGGAGAAGTCCGTCGTGCGCGTCTGGAAGAGACCGACCTTCGCGCCGCGCCGCACGAACAGCGAGGTCTCGCGAGGCCACGCGCGAGGGCCCGCGCGGTACACCGGGCAGCCCTCGTGCGTGTCTCCGCGGAGGTCTCCCACCGCGCGCACGAGGGTGTAGTTGAACGAGTTCGACCGTGGCCCCGCGGCGTTCATCGGGCACGTCGAGTGTATGCTCGCCGCGCATGGCCACGAGCACCGCGCGCGCCGACGGCCGCGCCCGCCCGCCCGCGATCACCCCGCGCGACCTCACCATCCCCGAGCCCGGGTCGACCACCGCGCGCGACGTGCTCTCGCTGGCGATGCGACGGCTCCTCGCGGAGTTCCGCAGGCTCCCGCGCCTGCTCCCCGCGACGGCGAGCGAGCGCCGCGAGGTGGAGTCCTTCGCGAGCCTCGTCGACGACCTCTACGCGTCGCAGCCGGGCCTCGTCGCGAGCCTCCTGCGGCGGCCCACGGTGGGCGCCCTCGCTCGCTGCCTGCGCCGCCACCTCGGGCCAGGCTCGGACCACGCGGCGGCCCTCTCGATCGGTCGAGCGCTGCGCGCCACGGTGGCCTTCGAGCTCGCGCTCGCGGGCGCGCTCCCCGCGGTGATCCAGCAGACGCGGCTGCCCTCGCGGCTCCTGTCGCTCGGCGCGCGGGTCGCGCTCGACCTGCCCGACGAGGCCGCGGTCACCTTCGCCAACGGTCGCCTCCGCGTCGAGCACCCGACGGGGGCTCGCGACGTCGACCTCGCGCCCGTCACCTCGAAAGGCACCACGCCCGAGGGCTTCTCGCGCCCCTACCACGCCCTCGTCGACGGGATGGCCCTCGCGCTCGCCGACAACAACCCGCTGCAGATGTACGAGGCCCACCCTGACAAGTTCGGCAACGCCATCGACCTCGGCGGCAGAGACGTCTCCGCGTGGGTCGACGAGCTGCGCGCGTGCCTCGACCTGATCGAGCGTCACCTTCCCGAGCTGCGCGCCGAGATCGGGCTGTTCATCCAGCAGGTGGTGCCCGTGGGCTACGACGACCACAAGCACCTGTCGGCCTCGTACCAGGAGGACATCGGCACGATCTACATGACCCTGCACCCCAACCGGATGACGATGACCGAGGCGCTCATCCACGAGTTCTCGCACAACAAGCTCAACGCCCTCTTCGAGCTCGACCCGGTGCTCGAGAACGCCTTCTGGCCGCTCTACACCTCGCCGGTGCGCCCCGACCCGAGGCCGCTGCACGGGATCGTGCTGGCGGTGCACGCGTTTCAGCCCGTGGCGAGGCTCTACGAGCGCATGACCGAGGCGGGCGACGACCGCGCGAAGAGCCCTGACTTTCAACGGCGCTTCAAGCAGGTGCGGCAGCTCAACCACCTCGGCGCGACGGTGGTGCTCGACAACGGACGTCCCACCGACGTGGGGCGCGGCCTGCTCGACGAGTTCCGCCGGTGGGACGTGCATTTCGGCGAGCGCGAGCTGGCCGACGTCTCGCTCGACCACTGAGCGGCTACGAGGCGCGCAGGGCCTCCATCACGCCGCGCACCGACGCGACGAGGTCCTCCGACGGGCGCTCGACGGGGCGGCGCAGTCGGTACCCGCCGCTCACGCTCGCGCCCTTCACCGCGAAGGACACGGTGACCGTATTGCCGTCGTCGGTGTCGAGCTCCACCGCCGCGCCGCGGCCCTGCGCGTCTAGCGAGACGCCGCGCCAGGTGAGCGAGCCGAAGGGCGCCCGCGCCCGCAGCCGCGCGAGGCACTGGCCGATGCGCCAGTCGAGCGTCGGCGACAGCGACCGACCCCGCGGCGCGTGGAAGGCCGCGTCGTCGTCCACCCCGTGCAGCACCGTCGCGCCGCCGCCGTCGCAGAGCCGGTCGAGCAGCGCGCGCAGGAGCGTCACCGCAGCGCCTCCGTCGCTCGCGTCGACGAGGTGCAGCGAGAAGCGGTCCGTCGCCGCAGCGCCGCCCGCGCCGCGACCGCCGCGTCGGAGCGCGACCACCGCGAAGGCTCCGCCCACTCCCTCGAAGCGCAGCGTGTACGCGCCCTCGCGGGAGTCTTCGTGCACCGCCGGCGCCGCGAAGGGCGGGGGAGGGGACCAGCCCTTCAGCCGGTCGACGAAGGGCCTAGCGTGCAGGGTGAAGAGCCGCTGCGCGGGGTCGAGCACGGCGAGGCGCTCGGGCGTCACGGGCTGCAGCTCGTCGAGGCCGTAGAAGCGCTCGTAGGTCTCGAACACGCCGCTGCACTGCGCGTCGAAGACGCACGCGGCGCAGCGCGCGGGCTTGAGCTTGTCGCGGCGCTTGACCTGATACTTGTCCCACGCGGCGCTGAGCTGGTCGCGGTCGTCGACGGCGACGGTGAAGGTGGTCTCGCCGTCGTGGTGGATCCACGGCGCCAGCGCGGGCGCGACGCAGTACGGGAGGTTCCCGATGTTCACGTCGAAGCCCGGCGCGCGCGCCTCGAAGCCCTCGACCATCTCCGTCAGCGACGGGACCATGTCGGAGTAGCGCGGGAGCATCGCGCGCATCTCGTCCTCGGTGCGCACGCCGGCGTCGAGGGGCCGGATCATGTCGAGGTGGAGCTGCACCACGCCGTGCTTGAGCAACAGGTCAGGGAAGGCGGTCACCGACTCGTAGTTCGAGCGCACGACGCACATGTTCACGGTCGTGCGCTGGCCCCGCTCGCGCAGGTTCGCGAGCGTCTGCGACAGCCGCATGAAGGACCCGAGCTTCTTCGTCGTGCGCTCGTGCGCCAGCGCCGTCGCGCCCTGAAACGACAGCCGCCAGGTGAAGCGCCCGCCCGTCGCGAGGACCTCGTCGACGAAGTCACCGCGGGCGGTCTTCACGCCGTTGGTGAACACCACCACCTCGTCGAAGCCGAGCGCCACCGCCGAGCGCACCACGTCGAGGAAATCAGGCTGGAGCGTGGGCTCGCCGCCGAGCAGCGTGACCTTGCGCAGGCCCTGGGCGCGCCCCTCGCGCAGCCGCTCGATCACCTCGGAGCCCTCGATGGGGAAGGCCTCGCGCTGCGCCGTCCGCTGCCCGCTCACGCAGAAGACGCAGCGGTTGTTACACATGTGCCCGAGCTGGATCTCGAACTGCCGGTCGGGTTCCACGGGCGGCCATCATAGGGCCCTCACCCCCCGGGTCGGAATCCGCGCCCCGTCACGGCGTCGAGCCGCTCGACCTGCTCGGGCGTGAGCGACCAGCCCAGCGCGCCCGCGTTGCGCACCGCCTGCGCCCCGGTCTTCGCCCCTGAGATGGGCACCACCCCCTTCGCCCGGAGCCAGTTGAGCGCCACCTGCTCGGGGGGCCGACCGACCTCCTGCCCGATGCGGCCCACCAGCGCCACCGCAGGGGCCGCCGCGACCAGGAACGCTGGGTCAAACCGTTCCTCCCTCCCTCGGGGCCCGGAAGGGGCCTTCCCGGGCCCGTAACGGCCTGTCAGGACGCCCTGCTCCAGAGGGCTGTAGGCCAGGAGGGTCACGCCCAGCTCCCGGCAGGCCTCGAGCACCCCGTCGACCTCGGGCGCACGGTGCAAGAGGCTGTACCGCACCTGCTGGGTCGCCAGCGGAACGCCCCGACGAGCGAGGACGGCGTGGGCCTCGCGCAGCTCGCTCGCCGAGAGGTTGCTCACCCCGACGGCGCCCACGAGGCCGTCGGCTGCTACATCCGCAAGGGCTTCCATAAGGGCTTCGAGGGTGGCCTCGTCGCGGTCGGCCCAGTGGAGCTGGTACAGGTCGACCCGAGGTAACCCGAGCCGTCGCAGGCTGCGCTCCAGGGCAGGGCGGACGGCCCGCGCTCCGCCGCGACCGCGCAGCGGCGCGAACTTCGTCGCGACCACCACGCGCGCCTCCGCGCGCTGGACCATGTACCCGAGGATCTTCTCCGACTCGCCGTGGCCGTAGACCTCCGCGGTGTCGAAGAGGGTCAGGCCCGCGTCGACGCTGGCGATGAACGCGTCGACCACGTCGCCCGGGCCATAGTCACCGCCGTAACCCCAGTACCGAACGTCGCCCCAGGACCAGGTCCCGACAGCGAGGGACGGGACGGAAGGGAGGTTCGGGGCGAGTCGCACTTCATCCGACACGAAACCACCCATACAGACATGTAGGCGCGCATTGGATCCAGTCGATCACGAGGGCTGTGACCGTCCCGCGGAGCGCCTCTCGGGTGTCTGACCTGAGAGGCCCCGGGGCGAACCCGATAGGGTGAGAACCGGGAGCCTCTAAAAAAGGTTCCTTATAAGGAACCTTTTAAGAGGGAAATTTTCGACGAATTCCTGATTGAATTCGCATAGTTCTAAAACCGTGCCGGACGAGGTCTGCCGGGTTCTGCAACAATTTCGGACGAGGTTTGCCGGATTTCGCCACATTTGCCGCCGAGGTCTGCCGGGTTCTGCAACATCGGGAGGGTCGGGAGACCTCGGACGAGGTTTGCCGGGTTCTGCAACAACGACCCTGAACAGACGCCTACGGACGGGGTCTGCCGGATTCTGCAACATCCTGGTCGAGGGACGTGCAGAGGGTCTGAGCGAGGGGGTCAGCGGAGCTTGTTGAGGGCGTCGTGGAGGCTGTGCTTGAGGGGGGCCTCGGGCTGGGCTTCGGCGCGCATGACGGTCCAGCGGGAGACCCCGAGGGCTGACGAGGCTTCTTCCTGCGACCAGCCCTTGGATTTCCTCCAGGCGGCGAACTCTCCGCCTGTGAGGATCATGGGCGGAGGCGCGCTTTCAGGCGGGAGCAGCCCGTGGATCATGCGCTCGCGCGCCCACTGCGGCTGGTAGAGCCGGCAGCGGCCGAGGAGCGTCCAGGGGTTGTTGCCCTCCCACTCGAAGCGGCCGAGCCCGTCGGCGCGCTGGAGGGCCTCGAGGTTCTGCCGCAGCGTGGCCCACGCGCGGCCGGGCTTCTGGTTGCGGATCTCGATGCCCGCGGCCTCGAGGAGCTTCGCGCCGGTGAGCGTGACGTGGTCGATCTCCTCGGTGAGCGCCCAGCGCCAGCGGATCGGAAGGATCAGCCCCAGCGCGAGCGCGTGCGGGTGGCGCACGTGGTCGACGCGGGCGAGCTCCATGGGCGCGGGGGCCCAGAGACGTCCGAGCTCGCCGTTGGTCTTTCGCACGCCCTCGTAGAGCACCGGGTGGATCACCAGCTCGAGGCCCTCGAGGGCCCACTCGCTCTCGCGCATCGCCTCGGCGCGCTGCGTGACGGCGAGCACCGGCCCGCGCAGGCGCACGGTGCCGTCGGGGTGGTAGATCGCGAGCTCCATGCGCGTGAGGGCCTCGACCTCGGCCGCCACGGTGGAGCGCACCCGCGGGTCGCGGCGCGAGCGGTCGGCGTAGCCGAGCGCGTCCATGTGGGCCTCCAGCGTCCAGCGCACGCGGCCGGTGCGGCCCGCGTCGGTGAAGAGGAGCTGCAGGGCGGCCCAGTGGCGCAGGCCCTGCCAGTGCTTCCACTCGCGCACCGCGTGGATGATCCGCTCGGGGAGGTCTTGCACGCTGAGCCGCAGGCCGAGCTGCTTTCCGGGGTAGAGGATCTCGGCCCACCCGTCGACGACCTTGGCCTTGCGCGCGCGTCGGTCCTTCGGGAGGTCCCTCCAGCCCGAGAGCAGCTCGTGGTGCACCGAGCCCGCGTCGAGCGCGATGGCGGGCCGTCTCTGCGCCTCGCGCACGTCGAGCTCCGCGCTCGCCATCACCACGCACGCGAGCACGTCCCACCGCGCGGCAGCCTCGCGCAGCTCCTCGTCGGTGCGGAGCAGCGCCTGGTCCGACAACAGCGCCGCCGCCGCTCCAACATCACCGCTCTGCAGCGGCACCAGCGTCCCGTCGAGGAAGGCCCGGGCCAGCCGCCGCGCGTGCGGGTCGCGCGTCTGGTCGAGCAGCATCGCCACGTCGCGCAGCGCGAGGTTCACCGGCCAGTTCCACGCGACGTCGTCGTGCTCCGCGGCGAGCGCGAGGGTCACCTGGTCGGCCTCGAGCCTGCGCCACCGCGAGGCGTCTCCGCGCCACACGAGCTTGAAGGGCCACCGCTCCGCCGCGCGCTCCAGCACCGCCGTTCGCATCCTTCGCTCGATGCCGAAGGCGTCGATGCTCTCCGACACGGCGTCGACGGCCCTCTGCGCCGCGGCCTCGAGGCGGTCGGGCTGCGCCGCGGCCTGCGCCCAGGCCCTCACGTCGGGGTCGTCCATCGCCACCGCGCGCGCCGTGATGCGCTGCAGGCGGTTCGAGAAGATCACCGACGGCGTCACAGCGAGATCTCCTCCTGGATGTCGCCTTCGGCGAAGGACGTCCCCGCCCAGGCGAGCTCCGCGCGCCCGACGGGCCCGTGGCGGTTCTTCGCGACGAGCAGCACGCGCGTCTTCGGCCGGTCGGCGTGCCGAGCGAGCACCAGCACCCCGTCGGCCGCGTACTCGATCTCGCCCGACTCCTTGCCGAGCCCCACCAGGTCGCCGGGGTCCCTCCCGGGGTCGTTCACGAGCTCGGCGTAGTTCGCGCGGGCCGTGCTCGACAGCACCACCACGGCGGCCTTCAGGTCCCGCGCGATGGTGCGCGCGACGTACGACACGCGGCCCACGGTGGTGCGGGCGTCCTCGCCGCCGCGCCCCGTGCAGAGCTGGAGGTAGTCGACCACCACCAGCGCCGGCCGCAGCGACCACGCGCGCGCCGCGAGGGTCTCGGCCCCGTACCCGAAGGGCACGCCGCACTCGGTGTGGAACGGCAGGTCCCGCGCGCGCCGCGCGCCGTCGAGCACGCGGGGGAGCTCGGCCTCGCTCACGTTGCCGCGCTGGATGCGGCTCCACGGGACGTCTGACACCGCGCCCACGACGCGCGCCGCGAGGTCCTGCCGCGAGAGCTCGAGCGCGAGGTAGAGCACGGGGTCGCCACGACGCGCGGCGTGCACCGCGGCCTGCACCGCCCACTGCGTCTTGCCCGCGCCGGTGCCGCCGACGAGCACGTACATCCCAGGCCACAGCCCGCCGCCGAGCACCGCGTCGACGTTGCGCCACGGCGTCGCGAGGGGCTTCTCTCGTCCCTCGCGGCGCGCCCACATCACCTCGAGCAGGTCGTCGAGGTCGTCGCCCACGCGCTCTGCGCCCGAGGCGTCCTCGGTGGACTCCAGCGCGCGGGTGAGGTCCGAGCGCACGACGGGGAGGGGGTCGCCCGCGAGCAGCCGCTGCGACGCGGCCTGGAACGACTCCAGCGCTCGGCGACGCCCCGCGAGCTCCCACACGATGCGCGCGTGCGACTCGCAGTGCGCGAGCGTGGGGATCTCGTCGGTGAGCTCGCCCACGTACTGCGCGCCGCCCACGGCGTTGAGCCGGTCGCGCGAGCGCAGCTCGGCCACCACCGTGAGCACGTCGATGGGCACGCCGCGCTGGTGCAGCGTCAGCAGCGAGTCCCAGATCGTGGCGTGACGCGGGTCGTGGAAGTCCGCGGCGTTCAGCACCGCCGCCACGCGCGGGATGATCCTCGCGTTGCCGTCGGCGTCGAGCAGCGCCGCCGCGAGCACGGCGCGCTCGGCCAGGAGGTCCGCGAGCGCGCGTCCGCTGCGAGTGGTGTCAGCCATGAGAGTGCGCCTCACCTCGGCGGCGAACGGGGACCATACCAATCGGGCTTTCACCGAAGCCACTTCGGTGCCCGCTCTCGAAGGGCTCCCCTGGGAGCCCGGCAGCCCCGCAGGCGACCTCTCCCGACCTGCACGCACCCCCCCCTGGAGCACCCTGCAACGGTTGCGTAGGTCTGCAAGAAAGTCTGGAGACCACCCCCTACCCCAGACCGGTCCCGGGCAACGCTCCTCCTGGCCTGACGCTTCCCGCCCCTGCCCTTGGAATCCCCAGGGGTACCGGGCGGAAGCCGCGCCCTGGGGTGCTGGGGCAGACCCCCGGCCAGCGCAAGGGGCCCGTCAGCTGCGATCACTGATTCAGTTGTAACTACAAGCCATTGGGTAGACACTCCGCAGGCTGTGATGGAGCCCTGGGGTCGAATCTCACGGAGGACTCCCAGACCCCGGGTGAGGTTCGGTATGGTGGTTGCTCTACCGAAGGTGGAACTCCCGTCAAATCGCGGAAACCAGGCGAGATCAGAGGTGATTGCCTGAAAAGTCCACCGGTATCCTCACTCATCACGTGGTGCTGGCAGGATCGGGGAGCTTGATGACGTCGCGGTGGACATCTTCAGCGATCCTGACAGCGACGCTGCTCGCCCTCGTAGGGTGTGGCGGTGGCGGCTCGCTTGTGGGGCTGGAGGACTCGACCGCGACGGTGGCCTTCGACGTCCCGCCGTCGATGGACGCGGGCGTGGGCAGGGACGCGGGGGAAGACGGCCCGGGTGACCTGGCGACCGAGTCGCCTGACACCTCCGACCGGCCGCCGGTGCGCGAGTGCATCGACCCCGACAACGACGGCTTCGGCCTCGGGCCTGACTGCCGGGGCTTCGACTGCCGCGAGAACGACCCGTCGATCACCGACGAGTGCAACCGCTGCCCGCCCGACAACCCCAGCACCGGCTGCGCCTGCCGTGACGGCACCCCGCCGATGCCGTGCGACGTCCGCACCGACCGCAGCGGTGGCCCCGACGGCGTCTGCCACCTCGGCCAGCGCAACTGCGTCGACGGTCGCTGGAGCAGCTGCCAGGTCTGGCGCCCCGAGTTCCGCTTCGTCGGCCCGGTGAGCGAGTGCCCCGGGTCGTGCCTCCCCGGGTGCCACCACCAGGTGATCTGCCCCGAGACGGGCGACGCGATCCCCGCGGGCTCGAGCAACGTCACCGTCGGCTCGGGCTCGCACGCAGTGTTTTGCCCGGCCGGCCCCTCGTCGCGCGGCGGCATCACGTCGACGTGCTCCACGTCGATGGGCAGCGCGTACACCCGCGGCACCTCGCCCTTGACCTGGCGCGACGCCTGTACGGCGCCCGGCGCGATCCGCGTGCTCGCGGGCTCTGACGACGGCACCTACGACGCCGCGCTGCCGTTCACCTTCTACTTCTACAACGCGCCGCAGACGACCGCGGGCATCGCCTCGAACGGCATCGTCACGCTCGGCGCGCCGTCGACCTACGTCTGGACGAACCAGCCCCTCCCCTACGCCTCGGCGCCTAACAGCATCTTCGCGTTCTGGGACGACCTCTACCAGCGCAGCGGCGTCTGCGTCGCGACCTTCGGCGCCGCGCCCAACCGGCAGTACGTCGTCCAGTGGGACGACAACTTCTACTACCCGCCGGGCGACCCCACCGCCGAGAACGCCCACCTCAACCTCGAGGTCGTCCTCACCGAGACGACCAACACGATCGACGTCCTGTACGGCTCGCCGTTCAGCGGCCAGGGCGACCGCGCGACGGGCGAGAGCGCCACCATCGGCATCCAGCAGGGCACCGGGTCGTCCTTCGACCAGGTCTCGTACAACACCGCCGGCTTCGTCTCCCCGGGCCGCTCGATCCGCTGGACCCCGTCGACCGGCCGCACCACCTGCGAGCAGGGCGTCTACGCGCGCACCTACGAGGCGAGCTGCAGCAACCCCCGCCAGACGGCGATCTGGGGGCAGTTCAACTACTCGTCGATCGTCCCGCAGGGCGCGTCGATCGAGTTCGAGGTCCGCGCGGGCAACACCCTCGCCGATGTCGCCGCGTCGCCGGTGATCCGCCTCCCTTCGCCGCGCACCGGCGCGCCGGTGATGCCCACGAGCGTCGACATCGCCCAGGCGATCCGCTCGCAGGCCCCGGGCTCCTTCCTCGACCGCGCGCGCTTCATCCAGATCCGGGCGATCCTCAACACCACGCCCGACCGCACCCAGGCCCCGACCCTCGTGTCGACCGAGGTGCAGTACACCTGCGTCGACCCCGAGGAGCTCGACTGCCGCGAGGGCTCCGAGTGCCCCGTGGGCGCCCTCTGCCGCCGCGGCCGGATCATCTGCACCAACAGCACGGGCGGCCGCCCGGTCGAGACCTGCGTCGACGACGGCGCGCTGCCCGCGGGCACCACCTGCGGCGCCGGCCGGGTGTGCAACAACGTCGGCGCCTGCGTGCCCTGCAACGAGGGCGAGGCCTGCGACATCGGCCGCGCGTGCGCCACGGGCCGGATCACCTGCGCGACGGGCGCCCCGGTCTGCGTCGTCGACGTGATGCAGCCGCCGGGCACCATCTGCGGCGGCAGCTCGGGCACCTACACCCGCTCGCGGCCCTCGCCGATGTCGTGGGTCAACGCCTGCTCGCTGCCCGGCAGCGTGCGGGTGATGGCGAACTCCGACGACGGGTACGTCAGCGACACCCTGCCGTTCTCGTTCAACTTCTACGGGCTGCCCTACAGCTCCGTGGGCATCGCCTCGAACGGCATGATCTCGTTCCCGGCCAACGGGAACCTCTGGACGTGGATCAACGAGCCGCTCCCGTACATCTACATCCCGAACACGATCTTCGCGTACTGGGACGACGTCTATCAGCGCAACGGCGTCTGCATCGCGACCACGGGAACGGCCCCCAACCGACGCTACGTCGTCCAGTGGGACGACAACTTCTACTACCCGCCGGGCGACCCTACTGCCTCGAACGCTCACCTCAATTTCGAGGTGATCCTCTCGCAGACCACCAACAACATCGACGTGCTCTACGGCTCGCCGATGGACGGTCAGGGCGACCGCGGCGGCGGCGGCGGCGCCACCATCGGCATCCAGAACGGTGACGGCAGCGCCTCCTACGACCAGGTCGGGTACAACACCCCCGGGGTCGCGACGGCGGGAAGCTCCATCCGCTGGAGCCCCGGCATCTCGCGCGTGTGCGACACCGCCGGCGACTGCGTCTCCTGCGTGCCCGGCGCCGACTGCTCCCTGTCGGACCCCTGCGCCCTCGGCGCCCTCGACTGCTCCACCGGCGCGCCGACCTGCGTGCGCACCGGCACCCGCCCCGTGGGCTCCTCCTGCGGCACCGGCCGGGTGTGCAACAACGTCGGCGCCTGCGTGCCCTGCGACACCGGCGCGGCCTGCGACACCGGCAACGCCTGCGTCCGCGGTCAGGTCGTCTGCACCACCGGCTCGCCGGTGTGCTCCTCGACGGGCCTCGTGCCCCCCGGCACCACCTGCGGCGCCGACGCGGTCTGCAACCCCTCGGGCGTGTGCATCCCCTGCCGCGCCGGGATGACCTGCGCCTCGAGCGGCCCCTGCCGCACCGCCTCGATCGTGTGCACCTCGGGCGCGCCGGTGTGCTCCGACACCGGCATCGTCACTCCGGGCACCTCGTGCACCCCCACCGCGGGCGGCCCGGGCTACTGCGACCGCGGCGGCACCTGCGTGCCCTGCGGCACCACCGAGACCTGCGACAACCTCGACAACAACTGCAACGGCACCGTCGACGAGTCGATCCCCTCGCAGACCTGCGGCGTGGGCGCCTGCCAGCGCACCGTCCCGGGCTGCGTCAGCGGCGTGGCCCCGACCTGCACTCCAGGCACGCCCACCGCTGAGGTCTGCGACAACGTCGACAACGACTGCGACGGCCTCGTCGACAACGGCGCGACGCGCGGCTGCTACTCCGGCCCGTCGGGCACCAACGGCGTGGGCGTCTGCCGCTCGGGCGTCGAGGCCTGCAGCGCCGGCACCTGGAGCGGCGCCTGCGACGGTCAGGTGACCCCGGGCGTGGGGGGCCGCCAC
>JAEYZO010000199.1 GCA_023428035.1 Pseudomonadota bacterium
GGGCGCGGCGCCACGCGGGGCGGGCGTGCTCGGCGACGGCGGCGGAGACCACCCGGTCGGCGACCTTGCGGGCGGCCTCGGGGTCGGGGTGCGCCGTGGCCTGAACGCGTCGGGCGACGGAGAGCACCGCGGCGAGCTCGGGGTCGCGGGGGGCTTCGCGGTGGTCGAGGGCCTCGGAGAGCGCGCGGGCGGAGGCGCGCTCGTCGTCGGTGGGCAGGGGGCCGTCGTCGGGGTTCCAGTCGTCAGCGTGGCTCATCGGACACCGTAGGCCTTTCTCAAGGCCGCGAGAGCCCTGTGCAGGATGACGTCGAAGTTGCCGGTGGTCACCCCCATGGCCTCGGCGCACTCCTCGCGGGAGCGCTCCTCGAGGAGCCGGAGCTCGACGGCGCGGCGGTACCGCGGGTTGAGCGTCCCCATCGCGGCCTCCATCAGCCGGAGCGAGACGGCGCGCTCCTGCTGCTCCATGAGCATCGCCTCGGCGCCGGCGTGGTGCAGGGGCATCACGTCGGCGACGTGCTGCTCGTAGCGCTCCCCGAGGCGGTCGCGGCGCTGCCGGCTCCGGGCGTGGTCGACGACGAGGTGGATCGCGATCTGCCGCAGCCACGGGAAGAGCCCGGCGCCCGTCCAGTGGAAGGTCGAGAGGCGCTCCATCGCCCGCAGGAGCGTGTCGCGGAGGATGTCCTCGGCGTCGGCGGGGTTGCCCACCCGCGGCAGGATCACCGCGCTGTAGAGGGGCGTGGCGAGGCGCTTGAGCAGGAGCTCCATGGCGTCCTTGTCGCCGCCCTTGGCGGCCTCGACGAGCGCTCGCTCCTCGGCTGCGGCGGCGTCTGGGGCTCCCATGTTCCCGCGGGGGCGCGCACCATAGGCCGGAACCTCGCGAGCGAAAAGCCACCCTTCGAGCTGCAGCGGGTTCATCGTCGCGGCGAGCGCGGTCACGCAGAGGGAACGCCCCGGCGCCCTCGTCGCTTACACCTCGCCGCGGGCTTGCCACGGGCGACACACCGCGACGATCCTCGCGCCCCCTATGGCCGACGGGCACATCGACCACGACGAGACCAGGATCTACGGCGACTACGCCGTCGAGCAGATCGCCCACCACCTCGTGGGCCGCGTGCGCGAGCTCGACCCCGCGCTGCAGCTCGTCACCACGGCGCTGCGCGCGGCCTCCGACGCCGTCGCCGCCCACCTGCGCGCGGCGCGCTCCGCCGACCCCGACCTCCACGCCGCCCTCGCGGCCCGCGAGGGCCCCCTCTCCGCAGCGCGCGAGGTGCTCACCCGCTTCTCGCGGCACCTCGAGTCGCACCGCGGCGGGGCCGTGCCCTACGGGGCCTTCTTCGTCGAGGCCAGCGCCACCCTCGCCCGACGCGGCCCTCAACGGCTCCTCGCGGCGCTCGACCACGTGCTGGGCTCCCTCGACGAGTTCAGCGCTCAGGTGCGCGAGGCGGGCTACTGGCACGACGAGATCGCCCGCGCGCGCGCCTCGCTGGAGGGCGCCGTCGAGGCCGAGCGCCTGATGCGCGCGACCCCGGTGCGCTCCCCCGGCCTCGACCAGGCGATGGCCCACTGGCTCGGGGTCTACACCGCGGCCAAGCACATGGTGACCGCGACGCTCCTGCTCTCGGGCTCGTCGCTCACCCTCGACGAGGTCTTCGACGACCTCGCCGAGGTGCACCGCGCCGAGGGGGCCATCGACGACGCCGAGCCCGACCCTCCCGCCGCCGGAGTGCACAAGACCGACCCCGACGACGTCGAAGCCGCCCAGAGCACGCCATGAGCATCCTTCACCGCAGCAGGCTGGCCGCCCTCGCCCTCTCCCTCGGGGCGGCGTCGACCCTCACCGTGACCCTCCCCGAGCGCGCCGCCGTCGCGCAGAGCCGGCCCATGATCGAGCGGGTCGTCCCCTCGTCGGGCCCGCCGGGCACGCGGGTTCGCATCGAGGGCCGGGGCTTTCGCCGGGGCTACCGCGTGCTCTTCAACGAGCGCCCGGTGACCCCGACGGAGTTCCTCTCGGAGCGCATCACGGTGGTGGTGCCCGAGGGGGCGCAGACCGGTCGCTGGGTGCTCTCCGACGGGAGCGACGAGGTCGAGACCGAGCTCTTCCGCGTGACCGCGCCGTCGCCCGCGCCGGTGATCCGCGCGCTGGAGCCCTCGACGGTGTCTCCCGGGGCGGAGCTCACGATCCGCGGAGAGAACTTCGCGCCGAGGCCCACCGACAACGCCGTGCGGGTGAACGACCGGCCCATGGTGGTCCGCAGCGGAGACGGGAACTCCCTGCGGGTGATCGTCCCGGATGGAGCGACCGCGGGGCCGGTGTTCGTGCGGGTGGGGCGCTCCGAGGCTCGCTCGCCCGTGGAGCTGGGTATCGGTCAGCGCCTGGTGATCCGCGAGTTCACGCCGCGCGCGGCGGTGCCCGGCGGGAGGATCACCGTTCGGGGCACGGGCTTCGCGACCACGGCTGCGCAGAACCGCCTCGCGCTCAACGGGCGCCCGCTGCGGGTGCTCCGCGCGACGGAGAGCGAGATCGAGGCCGAGCTCCCGCTGCAGGCGCAGACCGGCACGCTCACCCTCGAGGTCCCCGGCGCGGGTCGGTACGAGTCCGCCCTGCGGCTGTTCGTGGGCGCGGCGCCGGTGATCCGCGCGCTGGCGCCCGCGTCGGGCCCGCCCGGCACGCGGGTCACGATCCGGGGGGAGCACTTCGGCTCCGACGTCTCCCGCGTGCGGGTGACCTTCGGCGGGCGCCCCGCGGCGGTGGCCACGGCCGCCCCCGTGGAGCTCGTCGCGACGGTGCCCGAAGGGGCCAGCTCGGGCCGCGTGGCGGTGACCGTCAACGGCATCGGCCCCGTCGAGTCGGGCTCGGACTTCACCGTGCCTACGCCCGTCACGGTGGCGAGCTTCGAGCCGCGCGCGGGCGACGCGGGGGAGCGCGTGACGATCCGCGGAGGGGGCTTCTCGACCACCACCGACCAGGACGAGGTCACCCTCAACGGCACGCGCCTGCGCGTGGTGAGCGCGACCGCGGAGGAGATCGTGTGCGAGATCCCCGAGGGGGCGCGCTCGGGCAACCTCGTGGTGCGCGTCGCGGGGGGCCCGCGGGTGATGGCGCGGGAGCCCTTCAGGGTGACCCAGCGCCCGCGGGTGACGGCGGTGGAGCCCGACCGCGGCGTACCCGGCTCCGAGGTCACCCTGCGGGGGGCGAACTTCCCGGCGGACCGCGCGCTCGCGTCGGTGCGGCTCAACGGCGTCGAGGTGCCCATCGTGCGCTACGCGCGCGACGCGGTGGTGGTGCGGGTGCCCGCGAACGCGCAGACCGGGCGCTTTCAGGTGATCGGGAGGCTCCAGGGCACGGGCGTCGCGCCCGCGGAGTTCTTCGTGCTCCAGCCCGTGACCCTGCGCGAGGTCGACCCCCCTGGGGGCCCGGTGGGCTCGACGGTGACCCTGCGCGGGACGGGCTTCGAGCCCGACGCGTCTCGCCTGACCCTGCGCCTCGGGCAGAGGCTGGTGCGGCCGTCGAGGGCGAGCACCACCGAGGTGGAGTTCGTGGTGCCGCGCGGCGCGCGCGACGGGGCGATCACCCTCGAGGCCGACGGCCGGCAGACCGTGACCTCGCCGCAGCCCTTCCGCGTGACGCTCGCGCCGGTGGTGACCTCGGTGGCGCCCGCGCGGGCCGCGCCGGGCGCGAGGGTGACGATCCGCGGGCGCAACTTCGGCCGCGACGCCGCCGCGGTGGGCGTGTTCATCAACGGCGTGACCTGCCCCGCGGCGAGCGTGACGCCCACGGCCATCGTGTGCGAGCTGCCCCCGAGCGCCACCACGGGCCCGCTGGTGGTGCGCGTCGCGCTCGGCGGAGAGGCCCGCGCGGCGGCGCCCTTCCGCGTGCAGCGCTGAGCCGCTACGCGAGAGACAGCGCGAGGGCGAGCGCGTCGGCCACGGTGGCGAGGCGCACCGCGGCGCGGCCCACCTCGCCGTAGTCTCGCTGGAGGTGCAGCACCCGGTCGAGGCGCCGGCGGCCGCGCGGGGGGGGGCG
>JAEYZO010000204.1 GCA_023428035.1 Pseudomonadota bacterium
GGCGGGCCATGCGCGCGAGGCCCGGCGCGAGGCGGGGCGCGCCCGGGGTCACCCCGCCGTACTCCTCGGGTCGGCGCGGCGCGGAGTTCACCGCGAGGCGACGGGTCGAGCCCAGGGTGCGCGAGGCGGGGCCGTCCTGGTTCATCGCCGAGGGCACGACGCCGATCGCGGTGGGGTTGTTGTTCGCCCCGTTGTTCACCACCGAGTAGCCGCCCTGGGCGAAGGCCGCCCCCGCGGCGGCCCAGAGCCCCGCCGCGACCACCACGCTCGCCCGCACGCTCCGACTCATGGTCGGCCACTCAATCACGCAGTCCCCGCCGTTGCCAACTTCACGGCGCGCCCTTGGAGTAGGATCAACCCAAGGCGGGCCGTGCACCCCCTCGCTGCGCTCAAGATCGCTTGGATCGCGGTCTACACCGTGCTGGGGGTGAACCTCGCCCTGCTGGTGGTGTTCCGTCGAGCGGGCCGTGACCGCGCGCTCTTCGGCGCGCTGCTGCTGCTCTGCGCGGCCTACGACCTCGCCGCCCTCGCGCAGCACCGGGCCTACCCCGCCGCGCTCCCCTGGGCCGAGTCGCTCCGCGTCGCGACGGGGGTGATGGTGCTCGCGGGCCTCGTCGAGATCGCCGTCTCCCTCGCCGACCTCTCGGGCTCGCCCCGGTGGCGTTCGATCGTGCGCGCCTCGCGGGCCCTCTCGCTCGTGGCCGTGGTGGGCGCCGCGACCGGGGCCGTGTTCTCAGGGAGGCACTTCACCCGCGTGGTGTGGGGCTTCGGCCCGCCGCTCACCTACCTCGAGACCGAGCTCAGCGCCTTCGGGAGCGTCGTGCTCTCCCTCGTGACCCTGCCCATGGCCGCGGCCTTCGTGGGCTTCTACCGCGCCGCCCGCGCCCACGGCGGCTGGGCGTGGACCGTCTTCGGCGCCTACGCCCTCCTCGCGGTGACCTCGACCCTCGACAGCGCCGCCGCGCTGCGACGTCTGCCCGTGCCCTACCTCACCGAGCACGCGACCTTCGTCTTCGTCACGGCCGTCTCCTACGCCTTCATCGCCCGCGCCTCGGAGGAGCTCTTCCGCCGCGAGGCCGAGCTGCACAGCGCGCAGCGCTCCCTGGAGTCGGTGCGCGCCACCCTGGCCGAGCGCGAGCCCCTCGCGGCCTTGGGAGAGCTCTCGGCCCTCGTCGCCCACGAGATGCGCCAGCCCCTCACGATCATCAAGAACGCCAACGCCTCGCTCAAGAAGCCCGAGCTCGCGGCGGCGGACCGCAAGCAGCTCCACGAGATCCTCGACGAGGAGTGCGACCGGGCGAACCGGGTGGTGACCGACCTCCTCACGCTCGCGCGCCCGCTGCAGCCGCGCCGGGCGATGGTGCCTCTGCGGGAGCTGGTGCTGCGCTCCCTCGGCCCCGCGCACCGCGCCCACGCCATGGTCGACCTGCGGAGCGACCCGGCGGCGGAGGTGCCCATGGCCTGCGACGCGCAGCTCATGCGCCACGCGCTGGAGAACGTGATCGAGAACGCCGCGCAGGCGATGGGCCCGAACGGAAACCTCACGGTGCTGCTCACCCGCGGCGCGCGCGGCGGCGCCGACGGGTGCGAGATCACCATCATCGATTCGGGCGAGGGGATGAACACCGAGGTGCGCTCGAAGGCGCGCAAGCCCTTCTTCACCACCCGGACCAACGGCACCGGGCTCGGGCTCGCGATCGTCGACAGGATCCTCGTGGCGCACCAGGGCGCGGTGGAGATCGAGTCGCGGCGGGGAGAGGGCACGACGGTGAGGCTGTTCCTGCCCGACGGGAGGGAGAGCGACGCGCCCGAGGCGCCGGGCGAGAGGCCCAGCGGGGAGATGGGGTAGACTCCCCGGCCGTGACCCTGGCACGCACCGCCGTCGCCCTGGCGGCCCTGAGCTTGATGTCGGGCTGCGCCAAGGGTGTCTCGCCCGTCGCCGACGAAGACGCGGCGATCAAGGGCGAGGGCGACGACCGCTACTCCTTCGTCGACTCGGGCCCCGAGGCCGACGACCCGTGGGACTGGGAAGACTCGGGCTTCGACGCCGGGCAGCCCCCGGTCGACACCGGGCCCACGGTGGTCGACACCGGGCCCACGGTGGTCGACACCGGGCCGCGGGTCGATACGGGCCCCTGCGGCCGGCCCGGGTACGCCTGCTGCTCGGGAGGGCAGTGCGGCTCGGGGATGTGCGTCTCGGGCCTGTGCGCCGAGACGCCCACCTGCGGGATGTTCGGGCAGCCGTGCTGCGGCACGGCGGCCTGCGGGCCGGGTCTCACCTGCACCACGGGGCGCTGCACGGCGATGGGCTCCTGCGGCGGGAGCGGGCAGTCGTGCTGTACGACCGCGACGGGGTGCATGGGGGTGCAGACCTGCCTCGACGGGCGGTGCCAGCCCTGCGGCAACCCCGGGCAGGCGTGCTGCGCCGCGGCGCCGCGGTGCAACGCGGGGCTCACCTGCGCGTCGGGGCAGTGCCGGTTCTGAGCGGATAGGGCGCCGCGCCGGGTGGGGGGAACTTGCCCCCCGCGGTCTGGGGGTGACAATGGCGCGACGGGCTCGCCGCGGGCCCGCGGGAGCAGTGCATGGATCACCTCGTTGGGCTCGACCTCGCGACGCCGAGGGTCGTGGCCGCGGTCTTTGACGGCGGGCAGGCGAGGGTGAGGCTCACGGGGGAGGAGCCGCTGCCCGACGAGGTGCTCTGCGACGACGGGATGCACGGGGAGGTGATCCCGCTGCCCGGCGACGAGGCCGAAGAGGCGCCGCGGGCGACGGCGTGGGATTGGGCCGTAGACACCGCGGAGGTCGAGGCCCTCGCGTCGCGGGTGCTCTCCTGGGCGAGGGGCGCGCTCTCGCTCGGGCCGGGCGCGGTGCGCGCGGTGCTGAGCCTCCCCGGCGGCGCCCCTGACGTCGCGAAGGACGGCCTCGCGCGCGCGGCTTGGGCCGCGGGCTTCAAGGTCGAGCGCACCGTCGACCCCTCGCTCGCGCAGGTGGCCTCGGTGGAGCCCCGCGCCCGCGAGGGCCTGGTGCTCTCGCTGAGCCTCGGCGACGGGCACACCGACGTCTCCCTGGTCGACGGCGCGGAGCTCACGGCCCGCGCGTCGCGGCACGCGGTGGGCGCCTACGCCGACCCGCTGGTCGAAGACATCACGAGCTTCGTCGTGGCCTCGATCGACCACCGCACGCGCACCACGCTCTGCGCGTCGACGTCGATCCGCGCGCTCCTGGCCGACGCGGTGCTCGCGGCGCTCGCCGACGCGCAGCCCGGCAAGGCCCTGCTGTTGCGGGCGAGCTTTCTGCCGCCCTGGGCGACCCTCGACGACGGCGTGGTCGAGGTGCCCGCCGACGGCTTCTCGATGGCCTGTGAGGGCGTCGCGCAGCGCGTCGAGGCCGCGGCGTCGGCGCTGCTCCGCGAGGCCGCCCTCACGTCTAGCCACCTCCGCGCCGCGCTGGTGTCTGCGCCGGCGCACCTTCAGCGGCTGTGCCTCGCGGACCTGCAGCGTCGCTGGGCGGTGCCCACGGTGGCCCTCGACCGCGGGGC
>JAEYZO010000226.1 GCA_023428035.1 Pseudomonadota bacterium
CGTCGAGGGCGGTGGCGGCACCGCGTCCGTCGCGGGCTCGGGCTCGGCGAGCGAGCGCATCGTCTCGAGCGCGGCCTCGATGTCCTTGCGCGAGGCGACGGCGGTGTCGGAGCCGTCGTCGGGCGCCGCGGTCGACAGGTCGAGCGGAGACGTGGGCCGCTCAGAGCGAAGCTGCGGCGGCGCGCTCGCGCGCTTCTCCTCGGCCTTCTCCTCCGGCTGGGCGTCAGCGGACGGGACGTCGGAGGGCGTCACCGGCGCGACGCCCACGATGGTGGCCTTCATCGTCTCGACGGGCACGGGCTTCTTCGCGGGCTCGTCCTTCGCGCTCGCGGGGGCCTGCTCGTCGCGCGCGATGCGCAGCGCCTCGCCGAGCAGCGCGCTCATCTGCCGCATCTCGGTGCGGTCCTGCTGCGGGGGCATCTGCGTGGCGGGCGAGGTGCTGCCGAAGAACTCGCTGTGCGTCTCCATCGGCGGCGCGGGCGGCGACGACGCCCCGGGCGGCGGGCGCAGGCTCTCGAAGTGGGGCCCCGCGGCCTCGCCCTTGCGGCCCACGATGGCTTCGATCACGGGCTTCGACGCGTCGTCGACCTTCAAGAACCGCAGGCCCATCCCCGCGGGGGCGTCGGGCTTCGCGTCGGCCTCCTCGCGGCGCTGCACCACGCGGCCCACGGCGCCGAGCACGGCGGTGCCGTCCTTGAGCTGGATCTCGATCTTCAAGAGCGCGCCCAGCGCGGGGGGCTTCGGCGTCTTGATGAACATCCCGCTGCGGGAGATGTCCTTGCCGTGGTGGTCGATGAACTCCTCGAGGGTGGCGCTCTTGTATTTCGCCCTCAGGGTCTGGGCCTTGACCTTCTGTTCCTTGCGCGCGTCTTCCATCTCAGGGCTCCGACAAGACACCTCACCGACGCGAGGGCGCCGACCGTCTCGTAGCCTACCCTTGGACGCTCGAAACCGCGAAGACTGAGATCACTCCATGGGTTCCTCGCGCGGTGTGGGGCGAGGTGCGCGAGCGCTCAGAGGCTCCGGCGGCCTTCGAGCGCGCGGCCCAGGGTGATCGGGTCGGTGAACTCCAGGTCTCCGCCGTGAGGCACCCCGCTCGCGATGCGGGTCACGGCGACGCCCATCGCTCGCAGCGACTCGGCGAGGTAGAGCGAGGTGGCCTCGCCCTCGACCGTAGGAGGCGTCGCGACGATCACCTCGCGGACCTTGTCGCGCTCCACCCGCTCCATCAACGGTTGAAGCGGGAACTCCGCGGGGCCGATCCCTCCCAGCGGGTCGAGCAGGGCGTGCAGGACGTGGTAGCGCCCCGCGAAGGCCCGGGTGCGCTCCACCGCGTCGGCGTCCATCGGGCGAGAGACCACGCAGAGGAGGGTCGCGTCGCGGCGGGGGTCTTCGCAGAGGGCGCAGCGCTCGCGGGAGGTGAAGTTCCCGCACTCGGCGCACCGACGCACCCGCTGGGACAGCGTCGCGATGCCGTCTCCGAGCGCGCGGGCGTAGTCCGGGTCGGCCGTGAGCAGGTGGAACGCGATGCGCCGCGCGGACTTCTCTCCTACGCCGGGCAGCCGCGCGAGGAGCCGCACCAGTTCGTGGATCGGGTCGTCGCCCTCCACGATCGCCCCTTCAGGTCACGCCGGGGATCTTCAGCCCGCCGGTGACCTTCTGGATCTCAGCGTCCATCGCGTCGGAGGCCATCTTCATCGCGGCGTTGGCGGTCGCGACGACGGCGTCGAGGGCCAGCTCGCGGTCTTCGTTGAGCAGGTCAGGGTCGACGGTGATCGACACGAGCTCGCGGCTGAGCTTCGCCACGACCTTCACCTTCTCGTTGGCGCCCGTGGCCTCGACGGTGCGGTCTTCGTTCGCCTTGCGCGCCTCGGAGACCTTGCGCTCCATGCGGCTGGCCTGGCGCATCAGCTCGTTCATGCTCCCGCGGAACTGCATCGCTCACTCTCCTCCCGAGTGAAGCCTCGGGGAGCGCTCTCATACACCATCCCTGCGCGGCCCGGCGACCCGTGGAAACCTATCGCCCCCACGGACCGTCTGTGCCCACGATGAAGCGCCCCGCGACCCTCGCCGCCCTCGCCCTCGCGCTCACCGCGCTCCCCCTCGCCGCGCCCGCGCAGCAGACCGCCGAGGCGCCCACCGCGGGAGGCCGGCGGGTGATGACCGTGCTCGGAGACATCGCGCGCACGCTGCGCACCACGCGCTACCGCCACGACACCGTGGTGAACGTGCGCGAGGGCCGCTACGAGTGGGACTGCTCGGCCATGGCCGGCTGGGTGCTCTCCCGCGCCGCGCCCGTCTCCCGCCGCGCCGTGCCGGGCGGGCGCCCCCTCGCGGTGGACTTCTTCCGCACGATCCGCTCTACGCCCACGACCCGCTACCGCTCCGGGTGGACGCAGCTCGCCCGCGTCGACATGGCCATGCCCGGAGACGTGGTGGCCTGGCAGATGCCCCGGTGGTTCCGCTCGCGCAGCACGGGGCACGTCGCCTTCGTGGTCGCCCCCGCGACGCGCACCTCCCGCGGGGTGCTCCTGCGGATCATCGACGCGACCTCCGTCCCGCACGACCGCGACACGCGCGCCTACGGAGCGGGCGGAGGCTACGGCGAAGGCACCCTGCTGGTAGTGACCGACGACTCGGGTCGCGGCGTGGCGTATGGGTGGGCGGGCGACCGCACGCCCGACGAGTGGGTCACCCCGACGCCCGTGGTGGTAGGCCGGGTGCGGTAGGGGCTCAGCCCGCGACGGCCGCGTCGGCGATGCCGAGGGCGGCGTCGAGGGCGGCGATGGCCTCGTCGATCTCGGCCTCTTCGATCACCAGCGGCGGCGCGAAGACGAAGTGGCTCATCCAGCCGACGGCGTAGACGCCGCGCTTCATCAGCTCGGCGCTCACCTGGTCGATCAGCATCGGTCGCCGCGCGTACTTGTCGTGGAAGGTCCCGACGGGCTCCCTGGTCTCGCGGTTCTTCACGAGCTCGACGGCCCAGAACATCCCGACGCCGCGCACGTCGCCGATCGAGGGGTGGCGGTCGTAGAGGGCCTTGAGCTTCGGCCCGAGCACGCCCTCGCCCACGGCCCGCGCGCGCTCGATCAGCCCGAGCCGCTGGTACTCCCCGATGGCCGCGACGGCGGGCGCGAGGGTGAGCGGGTGGCTCTCGTAGGTGTGGCCGTGCGCGAACCAGCCATCCTCGAAGTAGTCGGCCACGCGCTTGTTCACGCCCACCACGCCGAGCGGGGCCATCGCGCTGGTGATGCCCTTGGCGGTCACGAGGATGTCAGGGGAGACCTTCCAGCGGTCGACGGCGAACCAGTGCCCGGTGCGGCCCCAGCCGCTCATCACCTCGTCGGCGATGAGAAGCACCCCGTGCCGGTCGCACACCTCGCGCAGCCGCGGGAAGTAGTCGTCGGGAGGGACCAACACCCCGTTGGTGCCCACCACGGGCTCGACGATGATCGCCGCGACGTTGCCCTCGTTCCGCAGGATGTAGTCGTAGTAGTCGACGACGGCGTCGGCGCTCTTGAAGGGCCCGGGGCGGTAGGGGTTGCACTCCGGCGCGTGGATGACCCCGTTCACGGTGCTGTCGACGGGCTCGGCGAACCAGCGGCGGTAGTCTCCCGTGAGGGCCGACGCGGTGGCGGTGCTGCCGTGGTAGCTGTTGTAGCGGGCGATGACCTTGTGCTTGCCCGTGGCGAAGCGGGCCATCTTCACCGCGCACTCGTTGGCCTCGGTGCCCGAGGTCGCGAAGAAGAACTTCTCGATCCCCGGCGGGACCACCTCCAGGAGCTTCGCGGCGAGCTCGGCGCGCACCGTGGTGGCGAAGCCCGGAGCCACGAAGGCCAGGTCGCGGGCCTGACGGCAGATGGCCTCGATCACCGCGGGGTTGCCGTGCCCGAGGTTGCTGCACATGAGCTGCGCGCTCATGTCGATGAAGCGCTTGCCCGACGCGTCCCAGAAGCACGAGCCCTCGGCCTTGACGACGTGCATGGGCTTCCAGCCCCTCTGCGGGCGCCAGGTGCCGAAGGTGTGCTTCGCGACGAACTCAGAGACGTTCTCGATGGCTGCCATGGGTGTCCTCTCTTCGGGGCGCGGACCATACCGTCACTCCGCCCCGGGGTGACACCCCGCCCGCGACGTCCCCGTCCGGGTGCGCAAGCCGCTGCGTAGCCCGTGAAGGCCGTTGCGTGCCTCTCCCCCCTCTGCTGTGGGAGCGTCGCGCGCTGAATGACACCTCGTCGGGGCGCATCCCACCTCTGCCCACCGCGGCACGGTGATTGCGGCCCGAACGACCCCGAGCGGAGGTGACGATGCGCGCGCGAACCTGGCTGTGGTGGATGGTCCCGGTGATGGCGATGGCCTCCCCGGCGGCGGCCCAGCCCAGGGCGACGCAGAGCGCGCTGCCCTCCCGGGCCCTCTCGGCGCTGCTGGTCTCGGCCCGGGGCTCGGTCGAGGTGTCTGCCCCCACGGCCCGCCCCGCCCGCGAGGGCGAGGTGCTCACCCAGGGGATGCGCGTGCGCGTCGGCGACGACAGCTCGGCCGTCCTCCGCTTCGACGGGGGGGTGACCCTCGCCCTCGACGCGAACTCCCAGCTCACCCTCTTCGCCTCGCCCTCTCCCACGGCCGCGGGCTCGAACGTCACCACCCTCTCGCGCGGCACGGCGCGGGTGACCGTGCCCGCGGCGGCCATCGCCGACCGCACCGAGTCGCTGCCCATCTCGACCCTGGCCCTCACGGCGTGGCTGGGCCGCGGCAACGCGGTGATCTCCGCCGACCTGGGCGGGCACATCACCCGCGTGGCCGTGCACGAGGGCCGCGTGCGGGTGCGGGCTGGGGACCGGGAGTACCTCGTCCCCGCGGGCATGGGCGCGCTGGAGGAAGAGGGTCGCCCCGCGGCGCCGCCCCGCGCGCTCCCGCGGCCCCCCGAGTGGCGCTCGGGCTTTCCTGATCGGCTGCTCTCGTGGGGCGAGGCCGTCGAGGCCCCCGTGGCGTGGTCGCAGGGGAGGCGTCAGAGCGGGCGCTACCCCGTGCAGTCGTGGCGGGTCGAGCTCTCGCGAGACCAGGGCTTTCAAGACGTGAGCGCGGTGGGTCGGCTCGCGGGCTCCGAGCGCCGCTGGCGCGCGCGGGGTTTGACCCCGGGCGTCTGGTACGCGCGGGTGTTCGCGCTCGACGGAGACCGCTTCGAGAGCGTCCCCTCGGCGGTGAGCCGCGTCGAGGTGGCCGCGCCGCGGGTGCTCCCCGGGGGCGAGGGGCGCCGCGCGACCTTCGAGGTGCCGCGGGGCTTCTACTGCGCGATCGACAGCGCTCCCTTCATGCCCTCGGAGTTCCCGGTCCCGCTGGAGCCCGCGAGGGATCACCGGGTGCGCTGCGCGCTGCGCCCCGACGGGCAGGGCGCGCGCGAGCGCCTGGTGCCGGCGGCCTCGTCGGGCCCGCTGGTGCACCACGTACGGGTGACCACCCCGGTGGCGTCGGGGGACGGTCGCACGGTGCGCTCGGTGCTCTCGGTCGACCTGCGCGACGCCGAGCGGCGCCCCGTGTCGTGGGCGCAGGTGACGGCCACGGCGCAAGACGGGGTGGTGGTTGATGCCCTGCGCGAGACCGAGCAGCGCGGGGTGTACAGCGCGACGCTGACGGCGCCGTCGAGCGTGCGGCAGGTGCGGCTGCGCTTCACGGTGAACGGCGCGGTGAGCTTCGACGCGGCGTCGGGGCTCGGGGTGGCCGAGCGGCCCACGGTGCTCACGGGCACCGTGCAGCGCGCGCCGCGGCGGGTCGAGGTCGTGCGCGCGCCGGTGTTTCGCCCGCAGGACGACGACAGCGCGCTGCCCGAAGACGAGTGACGGTCGTTGCGTTCGCGAGGGGGTGGTGGTAGCCCTCCGGGCCCTTCAACCGCGGTGTACGACCCGGAGCGCCCGGGCACAGCCACCGCACGAGGCCAACGCCATGCAGACGAACATCCACCCCGATTACCCGGTCAGCACCATCTCCTGCGCCTGCGGCAACGCGGTGCAGACCCGCACGACGCGCGGCGACTTCTCCACCGAGGTCTGCGCGGCCTGCCACCCGTTCTACACGGGCAAGCAGAAGATCATGGACACCGCGGGCCGCGTCGACCGCTTCCGCAAGCGCTACGAGAAGATCGGCGCGAAGAAGTGACCGCGTAGCCGCGCCTCCCCGCCTCCCGCCTCTCGCCTCCGAGCTCCCCTCACCCTCGCCGCCTCCGTGGCTCAGCCGATGCCGCCGGGCTGCGAGGTGGTGGGGTAGCCGCAGGTCGCGGGCAGGTCGCGGTAGACCATGCCCGTCGCGTCTTCGGGGTAGAGGCAGAGCGTCGGGGCGGTGCAGTCGGCGTTGCGGGTGCAGCCGCGGCGCAGGCAGATCCCGATCTCGTCGGTGGGGGCGCGGGTCACCGAGTCGATGGGGACGATGGGTTGCTGCGAGGGGTCGTCGAGGCAATAGGTCGTCGCGCGGAGGTTCACGTAGGAGCCGCAGAGCCCGCGCGTGGGGGCGGTGGAGCTCACGCTGAAGCACAGGCCGCGACACTGCGGGGTCATGGTCGACGTGACCTCCTGCGGGTTGCAGGGCTCGCCGTCGGCGCGCAGCGCGAGGTTGGCCGGGGTCGAAGCGCAGAAGCCCGTGCGCACGTTGCAGCGCATCACCGAGGCGTCGCCGGCCACGGCGCCCACACAATCAGCGTCGGTGGTGCAGAAGGGGAAGCACCCGGGGGAGTCTCCATCTCCGACTCCGTCGCGGTACCAGAAGCCCGTGCAGAGCATCCCGGCGCGGCAGGCGCCCATGGCCTCGGTGAGGGCGTTCACGGTGCACGACCGGGTGCAGAGGCCCGTACCGTCGGGGACGTCGAAGGGCACGAAGGTGAGGCAGGTGGAGCCGCGCCCTCCGCACTCGGCCTGCTCGGCGGAGACGGAGCTGTTCATGCACAGGTCGCTGTTGGTGCAGAAGCCAGCGCCGCTGAGGTTGCGGAGGCAGACCTGGGTGAGGGCGAAGTCGCAGTCGCCGTCGGTGAGGCAGGGGCCTCCCGCGCGCACGGTGGAGGGCGGGCCGGCGTCGACGGTGGCGGGCCCGCGGTCGACGGGGAACCCGCGGTCGGTGGGTAGCGGGATGTCGACGGCGGTGGGCCCGCGGTCGGTGCCCTGCGGGACGTCGACGGAGGGGACGTCGAAGCGCGGGATGTCGAAGCTCGGGACGTCGACGGACACCGAGGCGTCGTCGCCCCCCGTGGCGACCTCGGAGCGGCCCGCGTCAGGGGTGGGCGTGACGACGTAGAGGTCGGACCCGCGGGCGCTACATCCGAGGGTGAAGGCGAGCGCGGCGAGCGCGTGCGTGCGACGCATGGTGGGCGGACGATACCCGGTCGGTGGGAGCCGTGAAGGGGCCCCCTCAGCGCATGTCCGTCCACGGGATGCGTCGGCCGCGCAGCTCCTCGGCGATGGGCCACTGCCCCAGCGTCTCGCGCGTCACCGGCGTGCACCGCGACTGCGCCAGCGCGCCCGCGACGTCCGCCGACGGAGACACCACCAGCGTCACCGACACCCCCGCGCGGTAGACCAGGATCGCCTCCATCACGCTCGCGCGCTCGCCCCTCCACGTGATGCGCCGCAGGGGAGCCCGATCGTCCGCGCCGGGGCAGTCCCAGAAGCCCGTGGGCTCTCCGTAGCGCGCTCGCAGCGCGTCGAAGTGACCCCGCAGCGCCGCGACGCCCTCCAGCCGCGAGAGGAACTGCGCCTTCGTCAGCACGCCCAGCCGCGTCGAGACGAACCACACCGCGCGGGCGCCGTTCTCCAGCGACTCCTCGTAGAGCGTCGTGCCCTCGGGCGCGCCCTCGGCCAACCGCGCCCTCGGTCGCGCGCGCTGCAGCAGCTCCGCGCCCATGCCGAGCCACACGCGGGAGATCCCTTCGGGCATCAAGCGCGCGGAGTCCTCCGCGAGCGATTGCAGCTCGTCGCGGGCGAGACGTCGGGTGCGGTTGGTCGGGTCTTCTCGGGCGGGCGCGGGCGCGTCGCGGCTCGTCCACCACGCGAGGCCGCCCACCAGCGCGACGATGACGGCGGGCGCCGAGATCATCCACACGAGATCGCGGCGCATCGCGCGTGCGTCAGGTGCCTTCGACCACGCGCACGCGCAGCTCGGCGAGCTGCTCGGGCGACACGGTGTTGGGCGCCTCGGTCATCAGGTCGGTGCCCTTCTGCGTCTTCGGGAAGGCCACCACGTCACGGATGCTCTCGGCCCCGGAGAACAGCATCGTCACGCGGTCCCACCCGATGGCGATGCCTCCGTGCGGCGGCGCCCCGAACTTCAGCGCGTCGAGGAGGAAGCCGAACTTCGCGCGGGCCTCCTCGTCCGAGATGCCCAGCGCGCGGAAGACCTTGGCCTGCACCTCGGGGTCGTGGAGGCGCACGGAGCCCCCCGCGATCTCGAAGCCGTTGAGCACCAGGTCGTAGCGGTGGCAGAGCACCCGGCCCGGGTCCTTGTCGAGGTACTCCACGCAGTCGTCGTGCGGGCGCGTGAAGGCGTGGTGCGCCGCGACCCAGCGGTCGTCCTTCTCGTCGTACTCGAACAGCGGGGGATCGACCACCCACAGGAAGCGCCAGTCGTCGGCGGTGCCGTACTCGGGGATCCACCCGAAGCGACGCGCGAGCTGCAGGCGCAGGTTCGCCATCACCGTGTGCACCATCGCCGTCGCGCCGAACTGGAACAGGATGAGGTCGCCCGGCTGCGCGCCCGTGGCCGCGTTCACCGCCGCGCGGAACTCCGCCGTCGCGGTCTTCGCGAGGGGCGACTGCGTCCACGTTCCGTCTTCGGCGACGCGGGCGCGGGCGAGGCCCTTCGCGCCCATGCCCTTCACGGACTCCTCGAGCTTGTCGGTCTCAGCGCGCGAGAGCGACGCGCTCGCGGGCACCACCATCGCCTTCACGATGCGACGAGGGACCTCGCGGCGGTCCTTTCCGCTGCGGTAGTCGTCGGCGATCTCGGTGAGCATCGGGACGCCGCCGCCCGAGAACTCCACCACGAGGTCGGTGAGGTCGGTGTGCTCCATCCCGAAGCGCAGGTCGGGCTTGTCGTTGCCGAAGCGACGCATCGACTCGTCGAAGCGCATCCGCGGGAAGTGCCCGTCGGGGTAGCGGTCCGTGAGGTCCGTGCCGAAGACGGCCTTCCACACGCGGAAGATGAGCCCCTCGACCATCGCGAAGATGTCTTCTTGCGTCACGAACGACATCTCGATGTCGACCTGGGTGAACTCGGGCTGGCGGTCGAGACGAAGGTCCTCGTCGCGGAAGCAGCGCGTGATCTGGAAGTACCGCTCGAAGCCCGCGACCATGTAGAGCTGCTTGAAGAGCTGCGGGCTTTCGGCGAGGGCGTAGAACTTCCCGGTGTGAAGGCGCGAGGGGACGAGGAAGTTCCGCGCGCCGCCGGGCGTGTACTTCACCATCACCGGCGTCTCGAGCTCGAGGAAGCCGTTGTCGTACAGGTGCTCGCGCGCCGCGCGGTTCATCATCGAGCGCGTGCGGAAGACCTTCTGGAGCTTGGGCCTGCGCAGGTCGAGGTAGCGGTACTGCAGCCGCTTCTCTTCTCCCGTGTCGACCTCGTCCTCGATCTCGAAGGGAGGCGTCTCGGCGCGGTTGAAGACCACGGCCTCCTTCGCCAGCACCTCGACCTCGCCCGTCGCGAGGTTCGGGTTGTGGGCCGAGACCATCTCGCCCTTCTTCTTCGAGAACTGCATCCCGCGGTCGCGCACCACGCCCCGGATGCCCACCACCCACTCGCTGCGGAAGGTGTTGGCCAGCTCGTGCGACGCGGCGTCGACCTCGGGGTCGAAGACCACCTGGGTGATCCCCTCGCGGTCGCGCAGGTCGATGAAGCGCAGGCCGCCGAAGTCTCGGTAGTACTGCACCCAGCCGAAGAGCACGACCTCGCGGCCGATGTCCGATGCCCGAAGCGCGCCGCACGAGTGCGTGCGCTTGATGTCGTCGATGAACTTCATTGGCGTCCGTTCCCGAAAAGGGCGGGCACCATATCACCGCCCCGCGGGGGCGAGGAACGCCCTCGGAGCCGGTTTCAGGGCCGCGCCTCCGCGCCCCGCGCGCAGACCATCACCCGGGGGAAGGCGGCGCTCAGGGCACGTCGAGGACCGGGCGAGGCGGGCACCCGCTGGTGCCGCAGCGGTCGTCGCCGAGCTGCCCGCTCTCGTTGGCGCCCCAGCAACGAACGGTGCGGTCCGGGAGGATCGCACAGGAGAAGTCTCCGCCGAGCGCGATCTGCGTCGCGGTGAACGCCGGGATGAGCTCACCGGGCGCGGCGCGCGCGGTGGTGTCGCCGAGCCCGAGCTGGCCGAACGCGTTGGCGCCCCAGCAGCGCACCGCGTTTGACGCATCGCGGGTGCAGTAGTGGGTGTCGCCGAGGGCGAACTGCTCGACGGCGCCGACGCCGGCGGTGAACGGATCGGATGAAGACGATCCAACGCGGCACAGTGGTGCGCCGGTTGTCGTGACGACGCAGAGGTGCGTCGAGAAAGCGACGACCACGCTTGCGACGTTCGACACGGTGGAAAGACGAGACGGACCGCCTCCGAGCACGCCGCCCCAGCAGGACACGTTGTGGTCTGCGAGTACGGCGCACGAGTAGTCGGCTCCACAAGCGATCTGCGTCGCGCCTGTGAGACCAGGGACAGTGACGGCCAGGGGTTGCGTTCCAATGGATCCGTCGGATGCACCGATGTAGCGCGAATTCCCCCAGCAACGAACGGTTGCATCGGTCAACAAGGCGCACGCGTGCTGGCTCCCTGCGCAGACCTGCCTCACGCCCGACAGGCCGGTCACGGGTGCGAGCGTCCACCGCGTCGTGGTGGTGCCGTCTCCGAGCTGGCCATACTGGTTGGAGCCCCAACACGAGACGTGAGCGTCATCGCCGAGCGCGCAGCCGAAGTAGCTGCCCACGGCGGCGGAGACGAACCCCCGGGGAGCAAGTACGCCAGGCGGGGATGTGCCCGTGGAGGTCACGCCCAGGCCCCAACAGGTGAGCGCTCCGGCTCCGGTCACGGCGCACGCGGCGTTACGCCCGAGCGAGAGCGACCGTACGTCGGTCACCGCCGGGCGCGTGACCGGCGAGCGGAAGTCGTCGAGGTCGCCGTCGCCACGCTGCCCCTCACGGTACTCGCCCCAGCAACGGACGCTCCCATCGCGCGAGACGGCGCAGGCGGTCGTGCCTCCCGCGGTCAGCGCGGTGGCATCGGAGATGCCTGTCACGACAGCGGGCGTCGAGCGGTCGAGGCGTGTTCCGTCTCCGAGCTGACCGCGGTCGTTCTGCCCCCAGCACTGCACCTGTCCCGAGGTGATCGCGCAGGTGAACCCGGCGCCCGCCGCGATGTCCTGCGCGGGTGGTAGGGCGGCGAGCCGTTGAGGTGCGCCGAGGCTGCTCGTGATCGTGTCGCCGCGCTGACCACGCGCGTTGCTGCCCCAACAGAAGACCGCGCCATCGGCGCGCAACGCGCAGGTGTGGTCTCGCCCAGCGGCGATGCGTACGACGGAGCTCACCCCACTCACAAGCCGTGGAGAGCGAACGGCACTCCCGAAGGCTCCTCCGACCTGCCCGTCCTGACCTCGGCCCCAGCAGAAGACAGCGCCGTCGGTGCGTCGCGCGCAGGTGTGGTTCCCACCGAGAGCGAGCTCGTCGACGTCTGTCACCATCGGGACCACGGTCGGCGTGCTGCGCTCGATGCTCGTCCCATCGCCGAGCTGCCCGCTGCTGTTGTATCCCCAGCAGCGCACCGTGCGGTCCTCGAGCACTGCGCAGGTGTGGTCGCCCCCCGCGATGACGTTCAGCGCGCGCGGCAATCCGAACGGGGGCGCTGGCGTCGTGCGGCTGTCCGTCAACCCGTCGCCGAGCTGGCCGTCGCTGTTGTGCCCCCAGCAGGAGACCGTTCCCGTGGTCGTGAGGGCGCAGGTGTGACGGTCGCCCGCGCTCACCTCCGCGACCGCGTCGATGCCGTCGATCAGCCGCGGTCGAGGAGCGACGCCCGCGGAGTTCGTCCCGAGCTGGTGATACACGTTGCTACCCCAACACCGGACGTGGCCGTCGCGCGTGCGGGCGCAGACGTGGCGCTCGCCGACGTCGACAGTGCTCGGTGAGCGGCGAGGGGGGTCCTGGCAACGACCCGCGACGCACGTCAGCGAGCCTGTGCAGGCGACGGCGCACGCGCCGCAGTGAGCGCGGTCCCGCTGGAGGTCGACGCAGGCCCTGTCGCAGACCGACCAGCCCTCCGCGCAGGCGGAGGCGTCCACGACATCAGGCCGGTCGGCGCTCGCGGCGTCGAGCGCGTCTGTCGGGCCGAGGTCCGTCACGGTCGCGTCCGAGGAAGGCGTGTCGAGGACCGCAGCGTCAACGCCGCCGTCCTCCGTCGCGTCGCCCGCGAGCGCGTCGACGGGGGAGCGATACGCCGAGTCTCGCTCGGCGCCGTTGAAGGACAGCACCGGGGCCTCGGTCGCGGGGCGGCAGACTCCAGACGCGGGTTCGCATCGTTGATCGAGCGAGCACGTCACGCCCGCGCACGCCGACGCGAGGAGGAGCGACAGCCCCAGCGTCTCGTCGCGCTGGAACCTCACGATCGCGCGCTGCGCCACGACAGCGTTGTCGCGCGTGCAGCCGTTCGGCGTGGCGCAACCCAGCGCCTCGACCCAGAGGGGAGTCTCAATGTCGCCCGTGCTCTCTCGCACGCCGACGAAGATCGGGAGCGCTTCTCGACCTGAGCCGCTCCCGAGGACCGTCGAGCGTTGGCTTCGTAGAGAGCCCTCGGGACCACCACGACGGACCTCGACGACGACGGACTGCACCCGCCGACTTTCCCCCCATGGGAGTTCGCTATCGACCCGGAGCACGACCTCCGTGCGTGGCGACTGACAGCTGGCCAGGAACAGAAGCGTGAAGCCGATGCATGTTCGTCGCCCCCACATGGGGCGTGACGGTACCAGAGGTGCTCCGGATGTCACCGTGGAGGTGCGACGTCACCCGTTGCGGTCGGTGCTCTGCGCCGTCGAGCTGCGTCGTCACGGCTTGCAGTCGGTGCTCTGCGCCGTCGAGCTGCGACGTCACGGCTTGCAGTCGGAGCTCGACGCCGTGGAGGTACGACGTCACGCGTTGCGGTCGGTGCTCGACGCCGTGGAGGTGCGACGTCACCCGTTGCGGTCGGTGCTCGACGCGCCGCGGGCGCGCACCCGCCTACAACCGCACGACCGTCACCGCTCGGCCGCTCGCGAGGGTCACGCGCTCGGAGCGCATCCGCTCGGTGAGCTCGGGCTGTCCCTTGCGCTGGTCGAAGAGCACCAGCCACCCGGCGTCGGCGCCGACGCGCGCGAGGTACCCCTCCAACTGGGTGAGCCCGCTGGGGATCGGGTCTCTCGCCTTGTCGGAGTCCTTCCAGGTCTTCACCTCGATGCCGAGCACGCTCCCGCGGAACTCCACTCGCAGGTCGAGCCGCCCGGAGCCCGCGGCGTACTCCCGGTCGATCCTCCCGCCGCCGTTCACCACCCGATGCAGGAAGGCCATCAACACCAGGTGCGGCGTGGCTTCGCTGTACGGCGTGCTCTTCAACAGCGACTCCCCGTGCTGCCGCCAGAACCCGAGGAAGGCCTCCAGCAGCGCGTCGGCGTCGAGCCCGCCCTCGGCCCGCAGCCACGTCGGGACCATCTGCGGCACCGCGGTGCGCAGCGGCGACGCGAGGTCGCGCGCGACGATCTCGCGATAGATCGGGTGGCGAACTCTGCGGTGAACACGGCGACAGCCGCGCAACCCCGGGCCTTGAGCCGACCGGAAGGGACCACGCGACTCGCGCCGAACAATCCCCCAACGCTCGAAGCGTCTGCGCCCTGCGCGGTTTTGCCGCCCCTGCGCCATCGTGCCGCACGGAGAGGGTCGGAGCTAGGGCTCGACGGCCCAGCGCGCGCCGCGCGGGTCGGGTCTCGACGGAGCGCCGCACGGCCTCGACGTGCTTGCAGGTGCCCACGCGGCCGTCGACGAAATCGGGGCGGTCGCAGTCGTCGAGCGCGTCGCCGTCGACGAGGTCGACGCGCCACGTGGTGTCGCTCGCGCGGGTGACCTCCCAGGTCCCGTCGATCGGGCCTTCGGGAGGGGTCACGCGCCACGCCTCGGTGTGGGCGCGGTGCACCCGCGCGTCGCGCTCGTAGCGGCGCACGGCGGCCTCGTCGTCGCGCCGATCGCAGGCCCGAGGTCGGCGCTCCAATGGCCCGGAGAGCGAGGGGGCTCACCGGGCGTGATCGCTACCGCGGACGGGCTTCATCGCGGGAGAGGCACGGATTTCGCTGACGGCCCCGGCCCCGGCCTCAGCGAACCGAGCGTGGACGATAGGGCCGGGGAAGAGAGTTGGACAACGATGCAGGTAACGCTTCACGACCCCAGGACGATCTTCACGCTCCGCCACGCGCCGAGCTGGGTGTTGCTCTCGATGAGCGCGGGCGCTGTGAACGCGGGGGGCTTCCTCGCGTGTCGTCGCTTCGTGAGTCACGTGACCGGGACGGCCACGATGATCAGCATCAACGCTCACCTGCGGGAGCTGGTGTTCGACCTCGGGCTCGTGATGGCGAGCTTCATCGTGGGGGCGGCGGTGTCGGTGCTGGCGCTGCAGGGCCGCAAGCGCAAGGGTCAGGAGCCCTGGCACCACGCGCCCCTGATCGCCGTGTCGTCGATCCTCGCGCTCGTCGCGGCGCTCGGGATGATGGGCGTGTTCGGCCCCTTCGGCGGCAACGTGCAGAGCACCGCCGACGTCGTGCTGCTCTCGATGCTGAGCTTCTCGATGGGCCTGCAGAACGCGTCGGTGGCGACGCTCACGGGCTTCATGGTGCGCACGACGCACCTGACGGGCCCGGCGAGCGACCTGGGCGTCTACCTCGGCACGGCGATGGTGACGGTGGGCACCGACCGCGGGCTCGCGCTGCGCGCAGCGGGGCTGCGCGCGATGAAGATCGCGGCCTTCATCGGCGGCGCGGCGGCGATGGTCCCCGCGGCGAGGGCGCTGGGGTTCGGGGCGTTCATCTTCCCCGCCATGACGGTGCTGCTCGCGACGGCGTTGAGCTTCGTCCCCGCGTGGTGGTCGAGCCTCGAGGGCGCGCGCCGCGAGGCCGAGCCCAGCCGGGCCTGAGCTACCGCACCGCCCAGAGCGGCACCCACTCCTGACGTCCGTCGGGGAACACCACCTGACACTGCTCGTTCCACACGCTCATCACGGTGGCGGGGTAGTGCGAGCCGTCGCTCCACTGCACGGTGACGCGCTGGCCCTGCGACGGCGCGACCGTCGCGGGGGGCGCGCTCTGCGCGGGCGGGTGCATCCCGAAGGACTGCTGCCCGAAGCCCTGCGCGCCGAACTGCTGCTGCCCGTAGGTCTGCTGCGCGAAGCCCGGGTGCGCCGCCGGGGCGGGCAGGGCGTGGGCGTACTCCCCGGTCACGTCGGTGCCGCCGCTGAGGTTGTGGATCAGCGTGAGCGGCGTGAAGATCAGCCCCCAGGGGAAGCCCCACCAGCCCGCCGCGAGGGAGAGCGCGGTGTAGGGCAGGTGCGCGCTGAAGGTGCCCTCGCCCGGCGCGATGAACACCCGCGACGTGCGGCGGAAGCTCATCACGAGCACGGACACGCACCAGGAGAACTCCACCACGCGGCCTCCCTGCGCGATGGCCTGAGCGAGCTGGTGGTCGTTGAGGTGCTCGGCGTTCTTGATGTCCACGGGGAGACCACGCTCATACGGCACCCTCGCGCCGAGGGGTAGTGGCCCTCCCCGAGGTTGTGCCGCGGGCGGGCGGGGGGCTCTGTTAGAGTCGCGACCCCGAATGCGGCTGGCGGATCGATACCGGGTGCTACGTCGCGTCGGCGAGGGCGGCGGCGGGGGCGTGTGGCTCGTCGAAGACCGCCTCGCCGACGACGCGGTGATGGTGCTCAAGCGCCTCCACGCGCAGGCGCAGGCGGGCCTGGCCCAGTGGCTCGTCAACGAGTTCCAGATCCTGGCGCAGCTCGACCTGCCCACCGTGGCGAGGGTCTTCGACTTCGGCCTCGCGAGCCCCGACGCCGAAGACCCGGGCGGGACCTTCTTCACCCGCGCCTTCGTCGACGGCGTGCCCCTCGACGAGGCCCCCGGGCTCACGGCGCCCGCCCTCGACCCCGCCCGCCTGCGACGGATGATGGTCTCCGCGGCGGAGACCCTGCGCGAGCTGCACCGCCTCGGGGTCGTGCACGGCGACCTCAAGCCCGCCAACCTCATCGTGCCTCGCGACGCCGACCACGTCGTGCTCATCGACTTCGGCCTCGCCCAGGGAGCGATGGGCGCGGCGGCGAAGGTCCGCGGGGGGACCCTGGGCTTCATGCCCCCCGAGCGGCAGGCCGCGCTCCTCGCGGGAGAAGCCCTCGCCCCCGACCCCCGCGCCGACGTCTACGCCCTCGCCGTGACGCTGAAGTGCGTGCTCGCGGGCGGGGGCACCATCCCCGCGAGCGACGCCGAGCCCAGCGAGCTGGTCGCGGCGGACCCGTCGTTGCGCGCGCTGTGGGAGCTCGCCTCGCGCGGCGGCGCCGACGACCCCTCGCGCCGCTTCGCCACGATGGACGACCTCATCGT
>JAEYZO010000261.1 GCA_023428035.1 Pseudomonadota bacterium
GCACTCGGTGAGGCCCGAGGGGCACTGCACCGCGCACTGCCCGCCGACGCACACCTGCCCCTCGCCGCAGCTCGTGCCGCACGCACCGCAGTGGTTCCTGTCGTAGGAGGTGTCGACGCAGGCGCCCGCGCAGAGGCTCTGCCCCTCGCCGCAGGGGCTCGCGCAGGCGCCCGAGATGCACTGCTCGCCCGCGGAGCACGCGACGCCGCAGCCGCCGCAGTTCGTCGCGTCGGAGGTCAGGTCTACGCAGCGACCCGAGCAGCCGTACTGCGGCGGGCTACAGACCACGCCGTCGTCCGACGAGCACCCCGTGGCGAGCCCCAGGGCCGTCGCCGCGATCACCAACCAACGATGGAAAGACACTCAGACACCTCCAGAAGGAATCGCGGCAGTCTCACTCCCCACGCGCGCCGCGGTCAATCGCCCGCCCGGCGCGCGTCGGCTTCGGGTAGGGTGGCGCGGCGTGACCGCGAGGCCCGTCGCTGCGCTGGCCCGAGACGGGGCCATCTACACCGGAGGGATGCTGCTCGCCAGGGCCATGTCCTTCGTGATGGTCCCGGTCTACACGCATTTCCTGACGCCGGCCGACTACGGACTGCTCGAGCTGCTCGACACCGCCGACGAGGTCGCCGTGGTCGCCCTCTCAGCGGCCATCGCAGACCCGGTGCTGCGCCACCACCACGACGCCCCCGACGGCGAAGCGCGAGACCGGGTGATCTCCACCGCGATGATCTCCCTCGCGGCGCTCTCGGTGGTCGTCACCGCGCTGGGCTTCGCCTCGGCGCCCGCGCTCTCCGCCGCCCTCTTCGGCCACCCGAACCACGCGGGCCTCCTGCGGCTGACCCTCGCGTCGGTGGCGTTCCAGACCGTGGTCGAGGTGCCCCTCGCGCGCTTTCGCGGCACCGACGCGCCGCTGCGCTTCATGGGCTGGTACCTCGCGCGCATCGCCCTCGGGCTCGCGCTCAACGTGCTCTTCATCGCCGGCCTCGGCATGGGCGTGCGCGGACGTCTCCTCTCGACCCTCATCGCCTCGGCGGTGATCACCACCGCCCTCTCGGCGGTCACCCTCCGCGGCGTGGGCGCGCGCTTCGACCGGCGGGTGTTCTCCGCGATGCTGTCCTTCGGGTGGCCCTTGATCCCCGGCGCGCTCGCCCTCATCGCGCTGCAGCACGGCCGCTCGTGGGTGCTCAACCACTGGGCGACGCTCGCCGAGGTGGGCTACTGGGCCCTCGGCTGGCGCGTGGGCACCCTGGCCTCGCAGGTCATCGGCAAGCCGCTCCGCGACGCGTGGGCCGCTCGGATGTACACCCTCTGGGACGCGTCGGGCGATGAGGGACCGTTGATGTTCCGCCGCGCCGCGACGGCGGTGATCGCGCTCCACGTCTGGGCCGCCGCGAGCCTCGCGGCCCTCGCCCCCGACGCCGTCGCCGCCCTCGCCACGCCCGCCTACGCCCCCGCCGCGCGCGTCGCCCCCGCCGTCGCCGCGGCCTACGCGATGCGCGAGTCCGCCGAGCTCTTTCGCAACGGCCTCGTGCTCGCGAGGGACACCCGCCCCGTCGCCTGGGTCGAGCCCGCCCTCGCGGTCTTCGACTTCGCCCTCGGCGCCGTCCTCGTCTCTCGCTGGGGGCTCACCGGCGCGGTCGTCGCGACCCCCGTGGTCTTCACCGTGTACGCCGTCGCGATGCACCTCGCGCTGCGGCGACGTCTCTCCGTCGCGTGGAGCTACCGACGTCTCGCCGCCCTGGCCGCGCTGGGGCTCGCCCTCGGGGTGGGGGGCAACCTCATCCACCTCGGCGGTCTCGCCCTCGACGTCGCCGTGAAGCTCGCGCTCTGCGCGCTGTGGCCCGTCGCCGCGGTGGCGCTGGTGTTCACCGACCCGGCGGAGCGGGCCGCGCTGAGCGCGTTGCGGCGGCGCTTGGCGTGGTGGTAGACGGGCCGACGTCGTGCGTGCAACCGTGATCCGGGCGCTGTTGGTGCTGGGGGCCTTCTCGGCGTGCAAATGCAGCCCGCGGCGGGCGGTGTACCAGGTGCAGCGCGCGACGATGGGGGTGACCGAGGTGTCGTCGCGGCCGCCCCCCGCCGACGCGGGGCCCTCGATCGGCGGCTGCGCGATCTTCCCCCCCGACAACCCCTGGAACCAGGACGTCTCCAACCTCCCGGTCGACCCCCGGAGCGCGCGCTACATCGCCAACATCCAGGCGCACGGCGCGCCGAACCTGCACCCGGATTTCGGCTCCGACCCGCGCTACGGCATCCCCTACGTGGTGGTGCCCGCGAGCCAGGCCCGGGTGCCGATCCGATTCACGGAGTACGGCGACGAGAGCGACCCGGGCCCCTACCCCGTGCCCCTCGACGCCCCGATCGAGTACGGCAGGGACCACCACGTGCTGGTGCTCCAGCAGGGCACCTGCCGGCTCTTCGAGCTCTATCACGCCGAGCGCGAGGGTCAGGGCTGGGCCGCGGGCTCCGGCGCGACCTTCGACCTGCGATCGAACGCGCTGCGCCCCGAGGAGTGGACGAGCTGCGACCAGGCCGGGCTCCCGATCCTCCCGGGGCTGATCCGCTACGAGGAGGTCACGGCGGGGGCGATCCGCCACGCGCTGCGGGTGACCTTCGACCACACCCAGGCGGGCTGGATCCACCCCGCGACGCACCCCGGCGGCGACGAGCAGGACCGCGACGCGCCCCCGATGGGGCTGCGCATGCGCCTGCGGCGGGACTACGACATCAGCGGCTACCGCGGCGCGGCGCGGGTCATCCTCGAGGCGCTGCGCCGCTACGGGATGTTCGTCGCGGACACCGGGTCGAACTGGTACGTCTCCGGCGCCGCCGACCGCCGCTGGAACGACGCCGACATCGACCAGCTCAAGGACGTGCCCGGCACCGCCTTCGAGGTGGTGCAGACCGGCGAGATCCGCCGCCGCAACCAGTAGGCGCGGCGTGACGCCCGCGGAGTTCTACGCGAGCCCCCTGCACCACCCCGGCCTGCTCCTCGGCGGCGCGGCGCTCTCCGCCCTCGGCCTCGCCCTCGCCACCCGCGGCGAGAGGCCCTGGGGATCCCCCTTCCTCCGTGCGTGGGCGTGGGTCTTCACCGTCGAGATCCTGCTCGACGCGACGCTCACCTCGAACCTCTCTCCGCTGCGCCCGTGGCCCGGCGTCGAGAGGGCCTTCGCCATCGCCTTCGTGATCCTCGGCGACCTGCGCGCCTTCGCGCTCCTCGACCGCTTCTCCCGGCCCGAGCGACCCGCCGCGGCCTCCCTCGCGCGCTCCGTCGCCTGGGCCTTCGCCGCGTCGCTCGTCGTCGCCGCCGCGACGCAGCTCTGGCCCGGGTACTTCTCGAACCCGCGGCGCACCTTCCTTCTCTACGAAGACCTCTCGCTCGCGATCTTCACGGGGCGCTTCCTCGCGCTGCGCGCCGCGCCCGTCGAGGACGACACCCGCCGCTGGCTGCGCGCCGTCGCGGGCTACTTCGTGGTGCAGTACGCCCTGTGGGCCGCCTCCGACGCGCTCATCCTCGCGGGCGTCGAGCTCGCCTACTACCTCCGCGTCGCCCCGAACCTGCTCTACTACGCGGGCTTCGTGACCTTCGCGACGCTGCGCGCCCCCGCGAGGCTGCGCCGGTGAGAGCCGCCCTCGCCCTCGCCCTCGCCCTCG
>JAEYZO010000277.1 GCA_023428035.1 Pseudomonadota bacterium
GGCTCGTCGACGCGCTCCGCGAGCTGGGCTCGGCGGGCTACGAGGGCCCGGCCTACCGCGGGGTGCCCTGGGCGCCCGAGGGCGAGGCGTGGGTGCCGCTCCGCGACGCGGTGCGCGCGGTGGTCGAGGGCGAGGCGCGGCCGCGCAAATGGCTCCGCGCGCGGTTGTCCTCCGACGCGGGCGAGGGCGAGGCCGACCCCGACCGCGTGGCCGACGCCTTCGGCGCGCGCGTCGACGTCGAGGACGACGCGCTGCAGCGGGTCTTCGACGAGGTGAGCGAGGGGCTCACCGACGCGGGCCGGCGCGCGAGGGGTTGACCGCGCGGGGCCCGTGGGGGGCAGCATCGCCGCCATGCGGATCCTGCACACGATGCTCCGGGTGGGCGACCTCGAGCGCTCGCTGGCCTTCTACACCGAGGTGCTGGGGATGCGCCTCCTGCGGCGCCGCGACTACCCCGAGGGGCGCTTCACGCTGGCCTTCGTGGGCTACGCCGACGAGGGCGAGGCCGCGGCCCTGGAGCTCACGCACAACTGGGACACGGCCTCGTACGAGCTGGGCACGGGCTTCGGCCACGTCGCCGTCGAGGTCGACGACGCCTACGCGGCCTGCGAGGCGGTGACCGCGAAGGGCGCCAAGGTCACCCGCCCCGCGGGGCCGATGAAGCACGGCACCACGGTCATCGCCTTCGTCGAGGACCCCGACGGGTACAAGGTCGAGCTCATCCAGAAGAAGACGTCGTAGCGGTCACCCCCGCCTCGACGCCGAGCTCTCGCTTCAAGCGCTCGGCCTGGTGCGCGGCGCGCAGCGGGACGATCACCTCGTCGATGTCTCCGCCCACGAAGCGGTCGAGCTTGTAGAGCGTGAGCTGCGCGCGGTGGTCGGTGACGCGGTTCTGCGGGAAGTTGTAGGTGCGCACCTTCTCGGCGCGCTCTCCCGTGCCGACCATGCCGCGGCGCTCCGAGGTGATGGCCTCGTCGCGCTTGCGCTGCTCCATCTCCAGGAGGCGCGAGCGCAGCACGGTGAGGGCCTGGGCCTTGTTCTTGATCTGCGAGCGGCCGTCCTGGCACTTCACGATGATGCCCGTGGGCTTGTGCAGCACCTGCACGGCGGAGTTCGAGGTGTTCACGCCCTGACCGCCGGGGCCCCCCGCCGAGGCGATGGAGATCTGCAGGTCCTTCTCGTCGATCTGCACGTCGACGTCCTCGGCCTCGGGGAGCACCGCGACGGTGGCCGTGGAGGTGTGCACGCGCCCCTGGGCCTCGGTCGCGGGCACGCGCTGCACGCGGTGAACGCCCCCCTCGAAGCGCAGCGAGCTGTAGACCTGGTCGCCCGAGATCGACGCGATGACCTCTTTGTACCCGCCGACCTCGCTCTCGTGCATCGAGAGGATCTCGACCTTCCAGCGGCGCTTGTCGGCGTAGCGGGTGTACATCCGGAACAGGTCGGCGGCGAAGAGGGTGGCCTCGTCTCCGCCCTCGGCCCCGCGGATCTCGAGGATCACGTTCCGGTCGTCGTTCGGGTCCGGCGGCAGGAGGAGCAGCACGAGGGACTTCTCGAGCTCCGCGACGCGAGACTCCAGCTCGGGGATCTCTTCGGCCACGAGCTCGCGCAGCTCGGGGTCGTCGAGGGCCGCGCGGTCTTCGGCGAGGCGCTTCGTCACGTCGCGGTACTCGCCGTAGCCCTCGACGAGGGCGTCGAGGCGGGAGCGCTCGCGGGTGAGGTCGCGGTAGCGCGCGGGCTCGGCGGCGACGGCGGGGTCACACAGCAGGCGGTCGAGCTCCTCGGCGCGTCGCACCAGGGACTCGAGCTTGTCGATGGGGAGGGTCATGGTCGTCCTCTCGGCGCGACGTCCGCGGTCATCGCGGGCGCCGCGGTGTACGCGGTCAGTGGGTCAGTCGTGAAGGGGAGAGAGAGGGAGAGGACGGGGCGGCGCTAGTGGCCGGTCTCGGTCGCGAAGGCCGCGAAGGAGGGGAAGCTCTTCACGATGGGCTCGACCTCGGGGCGCTCGACGGCCTCGGAGTCGTGGGCGAGGGCGGTGCGGAGCGCCACGAAGGCGATCTCGACCTGGTCGTCGGTGGGCTCGGCGGTGGAGATGCGCTGCACGAGGTAGCCCGGCGCGAGGAAGAACTGCGCGAGGGGGTTGTCGACGAAGCGCGCGCCCACGCGCTGGAGCTCGTACGAGAGCCCCGCGATGGGGATCATCAGCGGGATGCTGATGAGGATGGACGCGAGCATGGTGCCGAAGCCCGAGGAGTGCGGGAGCAGCGCCGGGAGCACCAGCGCGAAGACCGCGATGGAGACCGCCACCACCACCATGAGGAAGGTGGTGCCGCAGCGCGCGTGGCGGGTGGAGAACTTGCGCGCGTTCTCGACGGTGAGGTCGAGCCCGGCCTCGTGCACCGCGATCGCCTTGTGCTCGGCGCCGTGATACTGGAGGTTGCGGAAGGTGATGGGGTTGAGCCGCATGGTCCACAGCAGGCCGAGCACGATGGTCAGCTTGAAGAGGCCGGCGAGGATGTGAAACCGGGGGTCGGCCATGGTGAGCCCGTGGCCGAAGATCCAGCCCACCGCCCACGCGAGGATCTTCGGCAGGGCGATGAAGAGGGCGACCTGCATCACGATCGCGAGGCGCTGCCCCGCGGAGTTGGCGTCGCCCTTGGAGCGCTCTTCTTCAGGGAGGTCCTGCTCGAACTGCTCGGCGCTGAAGCGGAGCGCGACGAGGCCGTTCTGCATGGTCTCGACGAGCACCGCCGCGCCCCGCAGGAAGGGCGTCTTGAGCGCCCACTGAGGGAACACGGACTTCCACGGCTGCGAGCGAACCACGATGGAGTCCTTGCGGCGCACGGCCACGGTGAACCCCTGCGGGGAGCGCATCATCACGCCTTCGATCACGGCCATTCCGCCGACGGAGGGTTGTGACATTCGGCAGAATCTAACGCGCAGGCGGCCCCTTGTCCCGCGCTTGACGGGCCACGCACGATCGCCGACTTGTGGGTGCGATGCTCTCGCGGGCCCTGACCGTCGCGTGCGTAGCGGTGTTCGCGCCGGGCTGCGGGGCCGAGCCCGAGCCCACGGCCGAGCCCGCCGACGCCGCGGCGGACACGGCCCCCGACGTGGGGCTGATCGCCGACGCTCCCCCCGCGGTGGACGTGTCCGACGCTCCCCGCGTGATGGACGTCGCCCCGCGCCTCGACGCGGGCGCACCCGTAGACG
>JAEYZO010000289.1 GCA_023428035.1 Pseudomonadota bacterium
CGCCCTGGGCGTCGATGAGGTACTCGCCGTAGAGCTCGCGGGCGCCCGTGGCGGGGTTGCGGGTGAAGCACACGCCCGTGCCCGAGGTCTCGCCCATGTTCCCGTAGACCATGGCCTGCACGTTGACGGCGGTGCCGAGGAGCCCGCGGATCTTCTGCACCTCGCGGTATTTCACCGCGCGGTCCCCGCCCCAGGAGCGGAACACCGCCATGATGGCGCGCTCCAGCTGCTCCCGGGGATCGTCGGGGAACATGTGCCCGGTGCGCTGGCGGTACACGGCCTTGAAGCGCGAGGTGAGCTCTCGCATGGCGTCGGCGTCGAGCTCGCGGTCGGTGCGGGCGCCGCGCTCGTTCTTGAGCATGTCCATCGAGCGCTCGAAGGCGTGGTGGTCGACGCCCATGACCACGGAGCCGAACATGTCGATGAACCGCCGGTAGGAGTCCCAGGCGAAGCGGGGGTTGCCGGTCTTCTTCGCGACGCCCTCGGCGACGGCGTCGGTCATGCCGAGGTTGAGCACGGTGTCCATCATCCCGGGCATCGAGACGGCGGCGCCGGAGCGCACCGAGCACAGGAGCGGGTGCTCCGCGTCGCCGAAGCGGAGCCCCATGCGCGACTCGAGGAGCGCGAGGGCCTCGTCGACGGCGCGGCTCACCCGCTCGGGGAGGCGGCCGGTCTTCTGCACCTCGGCGCACACCGCGGCGCTGATGGTGAAGCCCGGCGGCACGGGGAAGCCCGCGCGGCACATCTCGGCGAGGTTGGCCCCCTTGCCGCCGAGGAGGTCTTTCATCGTAGCGTCGCCGTCGGCTTCGCCCGCACCGAAGGAGTAGACGTCCCGCTCGCTCATGGGGCCGGGACGATACACCCAGGGGCGCGCCGGTGGACCGCGCCCGCCGCTACCCCCGGTCGCGCGTCGCCGTGGCGCAGCCCGCCTGCACCGTCAGCTCGAAGCGCCTGCCCTCGAAGTACAGGTCCACCGCGCGGCGCACCTCGGCCAGCACCGGCTCCGGGTCGCCCGCGCCCTCGGCGCACCAGCGCCACTCGGCCAGCGCCGCGTGCTGGGTGAGCGGGTCGCTGAACAGCTCCGACCCGTTCGCGTAGGGCAGGGTGAACTCCCAGGCCTCGACCTGCACCTTCTCGAAGCCCCGCGTCTCCAGCTCCGCGCGGAAGGTCTCCGCCGTCGGCAAGCTCTGCACGTACTGCTCGACCCTCTCGGTCACCCGCGCGAGGTCGAGCCGCAGCGCCACCTCGCGCAAGAGGTCCACCACCTCGATGAAGCTCCCCCGCAGCGGCAGCGTCACCGCCACCTGACCGCCCGGGCGCAGCACCCGCCGCGCCTCGCTGAAGATCGCCCCGCGGTTCGCGCTCACCCGGTCGACCAGGTTCCCCACCACGTTGGTGAAGACCTCGTCGCTGAAGCGCAGGTCGGTCGGGTTGCCGTGCTTGAAGAACACCCGCTTGCCCAGGTCCGACCCCGCCCTCGCCCGCGCGATCTCGAGGTAGCGGTTGTCGGCGTCGACCGCGATCACCCTCCCGTCGGGGGTGAGGTCGAGCAGGGTCACCGCGGGGTAGCCCGTGCGGCAGGCCACGTCCAGCACGTTGGCCCTCGCCGGGAGCGTCAGCGCCGCCAGCAACCGCTCGCCGAAGCGCTGCGCGTAGCGCGGCACGAACGCGGCGTCGTAGGCCATCACCGCCTCGAAGCCCGGGTCGGCGCTCATCGCACGCCGCGCTCTCCCGCGACCTCCTCGAGCTCGACGGTGCACAGCCCGCTCTTCTCGGCCTTCACGCCCACCACCGTGAGAGACGTGCCCGGCGCGAGCAGGTACTCCTCCTCACCCGAGAAGGCCGACCAGGCCCTCACCCCCACCGCGCGCAGGGGCTTCACCGAGAAGAGCGTGCGCTTGCCCTTCGACCCGAGGAAGGAGTGCGCCACCGACAGCTTCGCCGTGCACGACGACACGCCCCACCAGGTGACCGTGCGGCCCTTGGGGTACTGACCGCGGAGGTCCATCGCGACGCCGCGCCAGAGCGTCGACTCGAAGCGCTCGATCTTGCCGAGCGCCGACAGGAGCAGCCGCAGGTAGGGCTTGTACGGGTCGACCTTCGCGCGGTCGACGTCGCGCAGCGCGGCGTTCACCTGGCGGTAGAAGCCCGAGTCGCAGGTGTAGAGATACAGCGCCGCGACCTCGTGCGCGTCGAGCCCGCCCGAACCCGCGGGCGAGGCGAGCTTGCGCGCGGCGAAGTCCATCGACGCCTGCGCGAAGTGGTCGAGGCCCTTGATCGCGCTCGCGAGCGGCGCCACCGCGTCGCCGAAGGCCACCGCGGGGAGCTCCCCCACGCCCGTGATCGCCGCGAGGATCTCCTGCGGCTCCTCCTTCACCTCCTGGAGGCGCTCCAGGTAGAGCTTGTGGAGCTCCATCGTGCGGTTGATGAAGGCCCCCATGCGGTCGGCCTCCCCCGAGGCGGCGCCCGCCGCGGGCTTGTTCCACCCCGCGCTCGGGAGCCAGTCGACCTCGCCCATCCCGAGGGACTTCAGCGCCGCGTTCACCGCGCCGAAGTGGTCGCCGTCGCAGAAGATGTCGCCCTGCGCCGCGGGGTTCGGGTGGTCGATGTGGCGCACCCTCACCGCGGGGTATTTCTTCTCCAGCCGCTGCACGAGGCCCTTCAGGGTCCTGGCCTGCGTTCCCCACCACGCGAAGACCACGCCCTTGTCGGCCGCGTCGGCGCTCGCCTGCTTCGCCTTCAGGATCTCCTCGACGACCCTCTCGATCACGGGTCGCCAGAAGGCCGTGTGGCGCGCGATGACGTCGGCGTCGCCGCGGCCCCCGTCGGCGCTCGCCGTGAGCGAGGCGTTCAGCAGCAGCACGCCCTGCGTCAGCATCGCCTGGAACCACTCCGGCGGCTGCACCGTGTCCTTCTTCGCGAGGAGCGCCCGGATGTCGGCGATGGGCGTGGCCTTCGGGACGCGGTGCTTCCACATCACCGCCGCCTTGATGATGCAGCGGATGCTCGTGACCCGACCGAACTGGCTGTCCTTCCAGTGGTTGAAGGTGTTGTCGAACATCGCGATGCCCGTGGCCGACTCCACCCGGGGGTAGGGGTTCTGGCCGAACACCACCACCTTCCACTTCTCGGGGGGGTTGGGCTTGAGCGCCTGGAAGGTCAGCTCCCGCACCGGCACCACGCTCGGGTCGCGCTTGGGGCCGATGTACTCCGCCGCGTCGGGTCGCGCCTCGATCACCGGCTTCAAGAGCGGGAGCCACGGCTCTCCGCCGCCCTCGAAGAGCGCGTCGAGCTGCAGGCCCGTCGAGACCCCCGGCGCCGGCGCGCCCTTCGCGAGACGTCGCAGCGCGCCCTTCACCCGGTAGAAGGTCCCGTGCGCGCTGGGCTCCAGCGCGTCGGCGACGTAGGCCGCGCCCTCCTCGCGCACCGCCCGCGGGATCAGCACCGGGAGCGCGCCGTCGACGCGCTCTCCGCGGGCCTTCACCCGGAGCTTGCCCGCCTCGCGCTCGCAGGTGAGCAGCACGCCCGAGCCCACCTCGCTCGCCTCGTCGAGCGAGGCCGCGGAGCCCCCGCCTGCCCCTCGCGCGGTGAGGTCGGCGCGGCCGCGCGAGCGGCCCTGGTACGACTGGTCGCGCAGCGCCTTGCGCGCGTTGGCGTCGAAGCGCTTGCGAGACATCAGGTCGGCGAAGTGCTCGAGCTGCGAGACCTCCTCGGCGATCTCGTACTCCTCGTCCATGCCTCGGGCGCGCTGCTGGGTGGCCTCGCGGCGGAGCAGCTCCGCGGCGGCGTCGTGCTCGCCCGCGTCGGAGCGGGTGACCGCGCGCTCCTTCGCGAGCGCCACGCGCAGGCGGCTCACGGCGCGCGCCACGTTGGGGTCGGGT
>JAEYZO010000298.1 GCA_023428035.1 Pseudomonadota bacterium
GGCCCTGGGCGCCGTCGAGGGGCCCGCGGCCACGCGCGCGCTGGTCACGCTGCTCTCTCGCCGCGCGCTCTCACCCGAGCTCCGCGCCGCCGCGGGCGAGGCCCTCTCTCGCCGCACCACGGGCGCCGACGCGATGCTCGAGGCCCTCCAGCAGCACTACGACTACGTGCGCAACGCCGACGCTCCCCCCGTGGGCATCCTCGCGAGGGCGCTCGCCGCCGCGGGGGAGCGCCGCGCGGTGCCGCTGCTGGTGAGCCACCTCTTCGACCCCGCGACGGCGGTGACCGACCTCGCGCCCATCGCCGCGGCGCTGCGCCAGCTCGCCGACCCCTCGGCGCTGCCCGCCCTCGTCGACTTCGTGCAGCTCTACCACGCCGACATCGGCGGCGTGCCCGCGAGCGAGGGCGGCGACGCCGTCGACGACCGGGACCTCGGAGACCAGCAGCACCTCGACGCGGCGATGGAGACCGCCATCGACGCCATCGCCCGCATGGGGGGCCCCGACGAGCAGCGCGTGCTCGACGCCGTCGCCGAGCACCCGTCGACCCCGCCCGCGGTGGCGACCGCGGCGCGCAGGGCGCGGGTGGGTCAGGCCGCGAGCGAGCCGGGCGACGGAGGGACGAGCAGCGACGCGTCGGAGATGACCTTCGCGATGCCCCCGGCGAGGCTCGACATGGCCGCCATCGAGGAGGCCGTCGCGCCGAACCGGCAGGGGCTCCTCGAGTGCCTCCAGGGGGCGCGGTCGCGGCCCGCGCAGTTGCGGATCCAGTTCCGCTACGACAACGAGGGCCGGGTGAGTCACGTGTCGGTGATGCCGCGGGAGTTCGAGGCTTGCGTGGCGCCGCGCTTCGAGGCGATCCGATTGCCTGCCTCGGGTTCCGCGCGGGAGCTCGGGACCTACATCCTCGACACCCTGCGCTGACGGCCTCGGACCGTTGCGCGCCGGGGGCGCGGTGGACTAGCGTGCTGCGCCCCTCAGGAGGACTGTCACCGTGCTCAAGAAGATCGTCGTCGGCATCGATTTCTCGACTCACAGCCAGCGCGCGATCCGCGCGGCCCTCGACCTCGCGCAGCCCGGGGGCTCCACCGTGGTGCTCGTGAACGTGGTGCCGACCCTCGTCGAGCAGGGCCGCGCCGCGGTTCACTCCCGCGACGACTCGATGCACGGCGACTCCACCGCCCCCACGCTGGAGCACACGCTCAAGGCCCAGGCCGAGCAGCTCAAGGCCGCGCACCCCGGCGTCAACGTCGACTACGGCGTGGTGGTGGGCAGCGACGCCGCCGCGGAGCTGGTCAAGTACGTCAAGACCTGGGGCGGCGACCTCATCGTGGTGGGCTCCGCGGGGCGCAAGGGCCTCGACCGGATCCTCGTCGGGAGCATCGCCGCCGAGGTCGTGCAGACCTCGCCGGTGCCCGTGCTCATCGTGGGCCCCGCCGCGAAGAAGGCCTGAGCGCCCTCAGGCCTCGTCGTCGCCCTCGACGCTCCGCGTGGGCGACGCGTACTCGTGCAGCTTGTACTGGATCTTCCTCGGTGAGATCCCGAGGATCTTCGCCGCCTTGCCGGTGCTCCCGCTCACCGCCTTGAGCGTCTCGAGGATCGCGTAGCGCTCCAGCTCCGCGATGCTGCTCCCCGGCACCGGCGGGACCCCCTCTCCCCCCGCGGCCCGCTGCGTCGCGGGCGCCACCGCCGCGGGCAGCACCTCGACGCCCACCCTCTCGCCCCTCGCGAGCACCACGCCGCGCTCCACCGCGTGCTCCAGCTCCCGCACGTTGCCGGGCCAGCCGTAGCCCATCATCCGCTGCGTGGCCTCTTCGGTGAAGCCCTCCAGGGCCTTGCCGTTCTCCTGGCAGTACCGCTTCAAGAAGAAGCCCGCGAGGAGCGGGATGTCGCTCCGCCTCTCCCGCAGCGGAGGCAGCTCCAGCCGGATCACGTTGAGTCGATAGAACAGGTCCTCGCGGAACTGCCCGCGCCGCACCCTCTCCTCCAGCTCGACGTTGGTGGCCGCGATGATCCGCACGTCGACGCGCAGGGTCTCGTTGCCCCCCACCCGCTCGAACTCCCGCTCCTGCAGGAACCTCAAGAGCTTCACCTGCGTCGGCGGGGGGATCTCGCTCACCTCGTCGAGGAAGAGCGTGCCCCCGTCGGCCTGCTTGAACCGCCCCTCGCGCCGCCCCACCGCCCCCGTGAACGCGCCGCGCTCGTGGCCGAAGAGCTCGCTCTCCAACAGCGACTCCGCGAGGGCCGCGCAGTTCAGCCGCACGAAGGGCTGCGCCGCGCGCGGAGACGCCCGGTGCAGCGCCGCGGCGATGAGCTCCTTGCCCGTCCCGCTCTCGCCCACGATCAGCACGCTCGACCGCGAGGGCGCCACCTGGCTCACCATCTCGAGCAGGGCCTTGGTGCGCGGGTGCTCGCCGATGATGTGACCGAAGGCGTTGCGCTCCCTCAGCCGCTCCCGCAGGAGCGCCGTCTCGCTCAAGAGCCGCGCCTTCTCCATCGCGCGGTCGAGCACGGCGAGGAGGGTGACGGGCTCGAGGGGCTTGGTGAGGTAGTTGTCGGCGCCGAGCTTCATCGCCTCGACCGCCGAGTCGATGGTGCCGAAGGCCGTCATCACCACCACCGCCGCCGTCGGGGCCGCGGCGCGGGCCTCTCGCAAGAGGCCGATGCCGTCGAGGCCGGGCATCTTCAGGTCGGTGAGGATCACCTCGGGAGAGAAGCCCTCGAGCTTTCCGAGGGCCTTGAAGCCGTCGGCGGCGCACTCGGTCTCGAAGCCCTCCTCTCGGAGGATCTCCGCCAGCGCGCCGCGCGCGTTCGCTTCATCGTCGACGATCAACACCCGCCCGCGCGACTCGGCCATGGTGCGCGGGAGTGTATCCCCGGAGCGCGCGGGGCGACGCGGACGCGCACGAAGTCGGTCGACGACCTCCGCCCGGCGGTACTAGCGTTCGCCCCGCGATGGCCGACACGCCCGAGCCCGAGGCCCCGAAGAGCACCGGCACCGTCGACGAGTCGACGCTCGAGCCCGTCACCCGCGACTCGCGCTTCGTCGTGAGGCTCGTCCTCTTCTGCCTGGTGGGCGTGATCGCCGCGGCCTTCGTGGGGCTCCGCGTGCGCTCCGCCGCGGGCAACTGCGGCGCGTCGCTCGTGCGCCCCGGCGGCGCGATCATCGAGCCCCACGACGCGGGCTGAGCTCGCTTCGGGGTATCCTCCCGGGATGCACCGGCGCCTCGTCGCCTCCATCGCCCTCTGCCTCGCGGCCTCGACCTCCTACGCGCAGCCCTCGCCCGCGCTGCGGGTGCGCTGGGGAGACGTCACCGACCCCTCCGCCGCGATGGTCACCCTCGACC
>JAEYZO010000324.1 GCA_023428035.1 Pseudomonadota bacterium
GCCGTCACTCCCTCAGCGCGGCCCTCGCGCTGGCGCTCATCGCCGCCGCCGCGGGCTGCGACAACGACCCCTACTGCCTCAACTGCGCGTTCCCCGACGCGACGGTGGGGCCGCCGCGCGACGTGCCGCCGACGAACCCCGACGGCAGCGACGGCTCGATCGGCCCCTGCACCCCCACGGGGCCCGAGGTCTGCGACGGCCGCGACAACGACTGCGACGGCCTCGTCGACGAGGGCCTCGACACGCAGAACGACCCGCGCAACTGCGGCGCCTGCGGGAGCGACTGCGCGATGATGATCCGCAACGGCATCCCCGCGTGCAACGCGGGCCGCTGCGCGATCATGCGCTGCGACGTCGGCTTCATCGACCTCGACAACGACCCCTCGAACGGCTGCGAGTACGCCTGCGTCAACACCGGCTCCGAGGTGTGCGACGGCGTCGACAACGACTGCAACGGCGGGGTCGACGAGCCCTTCGACCTTCGCAGCGACCTCGCCAACTGCGGCCGCTGCGGCGCGGCCTGCGCCTTCGCCGGCGCGAGCGCGGCCTGCGTGATGGGGGCCTGCCAGATGGGCGCCTGCCGCCCGGGCTTCGTCGACCTCGACGGCGACCCGAGCAACGGCTGCGAGCTGGCCTGCACGCCCTCGGGCCCCGAGGTGTGCGACGGCCGCGACAACGACTGCGACGGGCAGGTCGACGAGGGCTTCTCGCTCATGACCGACCCGATGAACTGCGGGGCCTGCGGGCGAGCCTGCGTGGTCATCAACGGAACGGCCTCGTGCGCGATGGGGGTCTGCGGCGTGGCCTCGTGCAACGCGGGCTACGTCGACCGCAACGGAGACATCTCCGACGGCTGCGAGCTCGCCTGCGGCAACGCCGACGGCTCGCGCGGCGCCGAGGTGTGCGACGGCCGCGCCACCGACTGCAACGGCATGGTCGACGACGCGGTGCCGGGGGTGGGGCAGGCCTGCGGGGTGACCCGCGGGGTGTGCCGCCAGGGGATGCGGGTCTGCGAGCGCGGCACGCTGCGCTGCGTGGGCGAGACCGGGCCCACCACGGAGCTCTGCAACGGCGTCGACGACGACTGCGACGGCGTGGTCGACAACGCGCCGTCGGGGGGCTCGCTCCCGGGCACCGGGCCCGCGGCCACCTGCGGCACCAACGTAGGGGCGTGCACCTTCGGCGCCTTCGCGTGCGTGGCGGGCCGCATCCAGTGCAGCGGCGGCACCAACGCCGGCGCCGAGACCTGCGACGGGCTCGACAACGACTGCGACGGGCAGGTCGACGAGGGGGTGTCGGTGCCCACGGGCTTCCGCTGCAACCGCCGGGGGAGCGAGACCCAGGGCGTGTGCGCGACGGCGCGGCCCTTCTGCGACGGCGCGCGGGGCTTTCAGTGCACCTTCCCGACGACCTACCGCGACCTCGACAACGAGGCCCTCTGCGACGGGCTCGACAACAACTGTGACGGGCGCGTCGACGAGGGCTGCCTCACGCTCTCGCCCTCCACCGACCGCAGGCTCGACCAGGGGAACGCGAACTCCATCCAGCCGGTGATCGCGGGCGGGGGCCTGAACCTCGGGGTCGCGTACATCGACCGTCGCAACGGCGTGGCCGACGTGTTCTTCACCCGCTCGACCAACGGCGGCTCGACCTGGGCGGCGGACCGCAGGCTCGACACCACCCCCGTGAGCCCGGGCTCGAACTCGGTGCAGCCCGCGCTCGGGTGGCTCAATGGCGGCGCCGATGTCTTCGCGCTGTGGGGAGACTTCCGCGCGGGCAACTACCGCCAGGCGTGGGCGTCGCGCTCGACGGACTCGGGGGCGACCTTCTCCGCGGCGGACTTCAGGGTGAACGCGGGGCAGGACATCGACTCGTTCAACATCCGCGTGGCGCAGACCACCGCCAACGTCGTCGCGGTGTGGGAGGGGCTGCTCTCGTCCCGCGGGCGCCACATCTACGCGGCGTACAGCGCGAACCGCGGCGCCACCTGGAGCGCGCCGACGCAGGTCGACCAGGCGCCGATGAACTCCGTGGCCTCGACGCCGGACCTCGCGGTGGCGGGCAACCGGGTCTTCGTCGTGTGGCGCGACAACCGCTCGGGCCGCTCGACGGACATCTACTTCCGCGCCTCGGCCAACGGCGGCGTGACCTGGGCCGCGGCGGACCGGCGCCTCGACACCGACATGGCCGGCGCGCACGCCAGCGAGGAGCCCTCCGTCGCCGCCGACACCTCGGGCAACGTCTACGTGGCCTGGCAAGAGGTGCGCGACGACCGCGCCTACGACATCTACTTCAACCGCTCGAACGACAACGGGGCCACGTGGCGCGCGGCGGACGTGCGCGTCGACACCGACCCCTTCCCGCGGGACTCCCTCCAGCCTACGGTGGTCGCCCTCCCCGGCGGCAACGCCGCGGTGGTCTGGCAAGACTTCCGCTGGGGCCTACCGAACCCCTACGCCTCGCGCACCACCGACGGGGCGGCGCGCTTCCTCACCGCCGACGCGCAGGTGGTAGGCGGCCGGCCGGGCCTCTCGCGCGCCGAGACCGTGGTCGCCGCGGGCGCCGCGGGGAGCGTCTTCGCCGCCTGGGCCGACGACCGCAACCGCAGCCTCGACATCTACGCCAACTACTCCCTCGACGGCGGCGCGACGTGGCAGCCCGTCGACGTGCGCCTCGACCAGGCCCCCGCGGCCACCGACAGCACCACGCCCTCGATCATGGCGACCACCAACTCCGCGGGCGCGGGGGTGGGCCACGTCGTGTGGGTCGACCGCCGCGCCAACGGCGTGCTCGGTGACATCTACTACCGCGCCGTCGGCACGCCGTAGCTC
>JAEYZO010000378.1 GCA_023428035.1 Pseudomonadota bacterium
GGGGGCGCTCGGGGCCTGCGGCGCGTTGGGCGCGTTCGGGAGGTTCGGCGCGTTCGGCAGGCTCGGCCCGCTCGGGCGGTTGGGCACCGCGGGGACGCGCGTGCGGCCCGGGAGGGTGTTGGGCAGACGTCGCAGCCCGCCGTCGGGGAGGCGCAGGCCCGCGTCGCGCTCTTCGATGTCGTCGCCCCCGGCCTCGATGAAATAGTCCTCGAGGTAGAAGCTGTAGTGGGGGTCGGTGACCGGCGGGGGGTTGGCGTTGCGGTCGGCGGATTGCGCGGCGCAGCGCTCGTCGCCGGGCGCGGGCGGGAGCTCGTAGAGGGTGCGCCAGGTGGTGCCCGCGGGGTGACGGAAGATGGCCACGGCGGCGACGGTGGTGGCGGCGTCTTCGCGGCGGAAGGCGCGAGCGACGCGCTGGCCGGGGTAGACGTAGACCTCGTCGACCTTGACGATGTCGTCGCCCAGGGTGTCGCGCTCGCGGCGCCAGACGTCTTCGAAGAGGGCCTCTTCGAGGCGGGCGCTGGACTTCAGCTGGTAGATGCGGACCACGACGGGGAGCGAGCGGCCGTCGTCGTTGAGGTTCAGTCGCTCGGAGCCGCGGAGCACCATGTGGATGTTCTGCGGGAGGTCGCAGGTGGCGGGGGGCGGGTTCTGCGGTCGCTGGTTGCTGCTGCAGGTCGCGGTCACGGGCGCGAGGGCGAGGAGCGCGAGCAGGTGGCGTAGCGAGCGGTCGCGGGCGGAGTGGCGGATCACTGTGCGGACCTCAATCCCCTGGGCAGACGGCCGGCGCAGAGGGCGACGGGCGTCGGGCGCGTGGGACCACGCTTGGACAGGTTCCCTGCCCGCGTGAGCCGAAAATGACCATCGCACGCAGCCCGAGCGACGGGCAACACTTCACCCGCGCCGCATCGAGGCGGTTGGAGCTCTGCAGGGGTGATCGGGGGTCGCGCGGGGGCTTTGCGCCGGGGGCTCTCGGTGCACTACCCTGCCGCCTACCGATGGCTGGCGCGCGAGGACTCCTGGGGAAGCTGGCCGCGAGGGACGGCCGCGGGCTGCGCGGCGGGAGCGAGGTCGACTCGGTGCTCGAGCACCTGAAGGCCCTGCTGAACACCCGGCAGGGTGAGGCGCCGACGGCGCCCGACTTCGGAGTCGTCGACTTCACCGACCTCATGCACAACTTCCCCGAGGCGATCCGGCACCTGGAGCGCTCGATCCGGGCGTCGGTGCTGGCCTACGAGCCGCGCCTCAAGAACGTGCACGTCACGCACATCAAGGACGAGGAGCGCCCCCTCGAGCTGCGCTTCCAGATCACGGCGACGCTGGTGGGCCGCAACGGCCGCGGCAACGTCCGCATCGAGACGCGCATGGAGCCCGGCGGCAAGTTCCAGGTGAGTTCATAGGAGGTCGACGATCTTCCCTGGGTTGAGGATGTTCTTCGGGTCGAGGAGCCGCTTCATCGCGCGCAGGAGCGAGATCTCCTCGGGGGCGCGGGAGTAGCCCAGGTAGAACTTCTTCAGGAGCCCCACGCCGTGCTCGGCGGAGATGCTCCCGCCGAACTCGCGCACCAGCGAGAAGATCGCGTGGTCGGCCTCGTGGGTCTTCGCGACGAAGTCCTCCTTGGCCATGTCGTAGGGCTTCATCACGTTGATGTGCAGGTTGCCGTCGCCGATGTGGCCGAAGAGGGCGATCTCCCAGCCCGGGTAGCGCTCGGCGAAGACCGCGTCGAGGCTCGCGCAGAAGCCCGCGAGCGACGCGATGGGCAGCGCGACGTCGTTCTTGTGCGGCAGGCCCGTCGCCGCGAGCGACTCGCTGATCGACTCCCTGAGGGCCCAGAGCGCGGCGGCCTGCGAGGAGTCCTGCGCGAGGGTGCCGTGGGTGACGAGGCCCGACTCGAAGAGGGTCGCGGCCCACGACTCGACGGCGCCGCGGTCGGCGTCTTCGAGCTCGACGAGCACGTAGCAGGGCGAGGTCTCGTCGAAGGGAGGCCGGAGCTTGCGGTGCCGCTGCACCCGCGCGAGGCACTTGTCGGTGAAGAACTCGTAGGCGCTCAGGGTGAAGGGCGCGCGGCGCACCTCGCGAAAGAGCGTCAGCACCGCGGGGAGGTCCTTCGTCGCGAGCATGAGGACCTCGTGGCGGGAGGGCAGGCGCGCGAGCTTGAGGGTGGCCTCGGTGACGACCCCGAGGGTGCCCTCGGTGCCGATGAAGAGCTGGCGCAGGTCGAGGCCGGTGTTGTTCTTCTCCAGCGCGCCGTTGAGGTTGAGGACCTCTCCGTTCGCGAGCACCACCTCGAGGCCGAGCACCCACTGCCGCGTGTTGCCGTAGCGGATCACCCGCACGCCGCCCGCGTTGGTGGAGATGTTCCCCCCCACCTGCGACGAGCCCTTCGAGGCGAAGTCGACGGGCCAGGTGAGCCCGTGGGGCTCGCAGTGGCGGTGCACCTCCTCGGTCACGACGCCGGCCTGCGCGCGCACGGTCAGGCCGTCGAGGTCGACGGGGTCGATACGGCGCAGGCGCGAGAGCGAGAGGGCGAGCTCGCGGCGGTGCGCGACCGCGCCGCCCGCGAGGCCCGTGCGGCCGCCCGAGGGCACCACGGGGATGTCGTGCTCGTTGCAGAAGGCGAGGAGGGCCGAGACCTCGGCGGCGTTGCGGGGCAGCGCGACCGCGCAGGGGTCAGGGGCGTGGACGCGGGTCCAGTCGCGGCCGAACTCGGCGCGGTCGGCGTCGTCGAAGGAGAGGATGTCCTCGAAGCGCGCGCGGAGGGCTTCGACGGCAGCGTCGGTGGGCCGGTGGTCCATCACTGGGAGCGATAGACCAGCACCGCCCCGAGTGGGAAGGGGCGCCGCTCCGTTGCCCGCGCGAGCGGGTCCGTGCGAGCACTCGGGGCGACGGAGGGTTCGGGCGATGGCGTACGACGAAGTGCTGGCCGAGCGGGCCTTGCAGGCGCTCGCGGCGCACCCCGCGGTGGAGGCCGACGCGGTGGAGGAGCGCAGGATGTTCGGCGGCGTGACCTACATGGTCGCGGGCTCGATGGTCGTGGGCGTCTTGAAAGAGACGCTGGTGGTGCGGACCACGCCCGAAGAGGCCGAGGGGTTGTTGAAGGATCCCGGGGTGCGCCCGATGGATTTCACGGGCAAGCCCATGAAGGGCTGGCTCTACGTCGACGCGGCCGCGGTCGACGACGACGCCGCGATGGCGCGGTGGATCGACCGCGCGGTGAGGTTCAGCGCGACGCGCGCCCCGAAGGCGAAGAAGAAGGGCTGAGGGGCGGCGTCACTTCAGCAGCGCGAGCGCCAGGTCCGCGGCCACCGCGAGGAAGAACAGCACCCACAGCGCCATCAGGACCTTGAAGCGCTTGCGGTGCTTCGCGTCGGCCTCCGCCGCGGCGCGCTCCTGCGCGTGCAGCCGCGACTGCCACGCCTGCTCGGACTGCGCGCGCGCGGCCCGCTCGGCCTCCACCGCCGACCAGCCCTCGCGCTGCGCCTGCTCCACCGCGTAGCGCTGCGAGCGCTCCATGGCGTCGCGCTCCTCCATCCAGCGGGCGTGCTCCGCGCGGTACTCCTCGGCGGTGCGCTGGTGCGCGGCGCGCTCTTCGGAGAGCGACTGAGACTCCCGGGCGAGGGCCTGCTGCGACTGGGCGAGGTCGCGAGCGAGGCGGTCCCTCTCGGCCTTCTCGCGGGCCTTCACGCCCTGGCGCTGCGCCTCGGCCTCCTTGAGCTGGGCCTCGCGCTCGCGCTGCTCCTGCTCCTGAAGGCGCCGCGCCTCCCACGCGGCGTGCTCGGCGGCCTCGCGCTCCCCGCGCGCCTTCTGCTCCGCCACCACGGCGCGCAGCGACGACGGGCCCTCGAAGAGCAGCCACCACGGCGCGCCCGCCTCGGCCCCCCGTACG
>JAEYZO010000384.1 GCA_023428035.1 Pseudomonadota bacterium
CCGCGTCGGCGGGCAATCGCCGACCGGGGCCCCGCGGAGCTCCGATCGCGACCGCGCCGCGCCCTCGGTTGACACCGCGGGTGTGATCCGTCACCAACGCGCCGCCGCCATGACCATCGCGCAGGTCGACCGGGTCGCGTTCTCCTACGGCGCCGACCTCGTCTTCGAGGATGTCTCGTTCACCCTCGCCGCGGGCGACCGCATGGCCCTGGTCGCGCCGAACGGTCAGGGCAAGAGCACGCTCTTGAAGCTCCTCACGGGCGCCCTTCAGCCCGACGAGGGCCGGGTGCTGGTGCAGAAGGGCGCTCGGGTCGGCTGGCTCCGTCAGTCCCACGAGCCCGACGCCTCGGGGCGGCTCATCGACGTACTGCTAGAACCCTTCGCCGAGGCCCGCGCGGCCCGCGACGAGCTCTCCGCGGCCGAGCGCGCCGTCGCCGACGGGAGCGACGCCGCCCTCGCGCGCCTCACCCGCGCGCAGGACCGCTACCACGCCTCGGGCGCCGACGCGGTGGAGCGCGAGGTGAGCGCCCTCGCGCACCGGGTGGGCTTCACCGACGCGGACCTCGACCGGCCCGTGAGCTCCCTCTCCGGCGGCGAGCGCGGCAGGCTCCAGCTCGCGGCGGTGCTGGCGTCGAAGCCCGACCTACTGCTCCTCGACGAGCCCACCAACCACCTCGACCTCGAGACCACCGCGTGGCTCGAGGGCTTCGTGCGGGGCTTCGCGGGGGCGGTGGTGGTGGTCAGCCACGACCGGGCCTTCCTCGACGCGACCTGCCCGATCACCGCGGAGCTCGGCCTGCTGCGCTTCAGGGTCTACCCCCTGCCGTACTCGAAGTACCTCGCCGCTCGTGAAGAGGACCTCGCCCGCGAGCGGCGAGAGGTAGAGCTCCAGCGCCAGGAGATCGCCCGCGCCGAGGAGTTCATCCGTCGCAACATCGCGGGGCAGAAGACCAACCAGGCCAAGTCGCGGCGCAAGATGCTCGACAAGCTCGCCCGCCTCGAGCGCCCCGAGGACGTCTGGGCCGACGCGCGCAAGCTCGGCCTGCGCTTCGCGACCCCGCGCCGCTCGGGCGACGTGGTCATCGAGGCCACGGCGCTCGGCGCGTCTCGCGGGGGCCGGCGGCTCTTCTCCGGAATCGACCTGCGCCTCAAGCGGTTGGATCGCCTCGCCATCATCGGCCCCAACGGCACGGGCAAGAGCACCCTCTTGAAGCGCCTCGCGGGCGTCACCGACGACGGAGACGAGGGCGCGCTGCGCCACGGCACCAACCTCGACATGGGCTACTTCGACCAGCACCTCGAGTCCCTCGACCCGGCGCGGTCGTGCGTCGACGAGGTGCGCGCGGTGCGCCCCGACATGGTGGTCGACGCCGCGCGGCAGTACCTCTCGCGCTTTCGCTTCTGGGGCGACGACCCCTTCCGCGCGGTGGGCTCGCTCTCGGGCGGCGAGCGCACCCGCCTCGCGCTCGCCAAGCTCCTCCTCGTGCCGCGCAACCTCCTGCTCCTCGACGAGCCCACCAACCACCTCGACATCCCCGCCTGCGAGATCCTCGAAGAGGCCCTCGCGCGCTTCGAGGGCACCGTGGTGCTGGTCTCCCACGACCGGTACTTCCTCGACCGTGTCTCGACGCGGGTGATGCACCTCGCCGACGGGGCGGCGACCTTCCACCCCGGGGGCTACGCCGACTGGTCCGCGCGGCACGGCCGAGCGTCACGGCCCGAGCCCGCGCCCGCCCCGGCCCCCGTGAAGGCCGCGGCGACGTCCGCGCCCGTGAAGGCGGGGCGCGACTCGCACGAAGACCGCCGTCGAAAGGCCCGCGACGGGGAGCGGCGCGCGAAGCGCGTGGCCGAGCTCGAGAGGCTGATCGCGGAGAACGAGGCGAAGCTCAAGGCGCTGCGCGAGGAGCTCGCGAGCGACGACTCCCGCGACTGGCAGGCGATCGCGTCGAAGGCCGAGGCCGAGCAGACCCTCGCGCGAAAGGTCGACGCGTGGACGGAGGAGTGGATGAAGCTCTCGGAGGGCGCGGATGCGTAGTTCCACCCTGCTCTCACTCAGCCTGGCCGCGCTCGCGGCGTGCCGCGGCCGGGCCGACCGTTCTTCGGACCCGAGGGCGGCGCGCCCGGAGTCGTCCGAGGTCGCGCCTCAGGTGCCCTTCGAGGTGCGCGCCGGGGCCGACGGGCTCTTGTTCTTCTGGTTCGACGCCCAGGGCAACGCGCACGCGGTCGAGCGCGCGAGCGACGTGCCGGCGGAGCGCAGGGAGCTGGTGAGGGTCGACCCGTCACGCCCCGAGCTGCGATCGCCCGGGTGGGTGTACGTCACCGACCTGAGGAGCGCGGCCCCGAACGGCACCTACCCCACCCGCGCGGTGCGCGCTCAGACCCTCGCGGATCAGGTGCTCGCGCTCGCGGGGCACCAGGGCTCCCTCGGCACCCCGCCGGCGCAACCGAGCCCCAGCCCGAGCCCCGGCCCGAGCCCGAGCCCGAGCCCGACGGCCGCGCAGCGCCCGGCGAACGGGCAGCCCGACGTGATCGTGTACGGCGCGTCGTGGTGCAGCGCGTGTCACCAGGCCGCGGCCTACCTCCGCTCGCGCCACGTCGCCTTCGTCGAGAAGGACATCGAGCAGGACCCGGCGGCCGCGAGGGAGATGCAGGAGAAGGCCGCGCGCGCGGGGGTCCCGACCGGGAGCATCCCGATCCTCGACGTGCGCGGGCACATCCTCCGGGGCTTCTCGGCGCCCGCGATCGAGCAGGCCTTGCAGAGCGGGTGATTCAGCGCGTCGAGGCGTCGACGGCGGGCACCGCCCCCGCGTCGGGGTAGCAGCGCGGGTAGCGCATCGTGCAGCAGTCCTCGCGGGCGCGGATGTCCCTCGGGTCGGCGGTGGGGTCGATGCCCGTCACGCGCAGCACGCGCTCGTCGTGGACGCAGTGCCCCGCGAGGTCGTCGAAGTCCATCACCACCCTGATGTCACCGGGCAGCACGGAACAGTACTTGTCGTCGTCGAAGACCAGCGTCTGCGCGGGCAGCGCGAGGAGCGTCGGGTCCTCCGGCGCTGGGCTCATCCGGAGCCTGATGCGGATCCTCCCGAGGATCTCGCCGTCGCTCGCGCGGTACGCCGCCAGCGCGAGGCGAGGCAGCGTGGGGTCGATGCCCCGCGCCCTCAGCGCGACCCACAGGTGCTGCCCGCCCTGCGGCCCCGGGCTCAGCACCACCTCGGCGCGGTCTCCCAGCGGTCGATAGCCCGCGAAGGAGCCGTCGACCCCGGTGCCGAGCTCGACCTCGGCGCCCGCCGCGAGGCAGACCCCTCCGTCTCCGCCGGCGTCGAGCCCCGCGTCGGCGTCGGG
>JAEYZO010000443.1 GCA_023428035.1 Pseudomonadota bacterium
GCCCCGAGCCGCGCGAGGCTCAACAGGTCGTCGGCGAGGGACTTCAAGCGCCGCGTGGCGTCGAGGGCCTCTTCGATCGACTCTCGGTACGCGTCGGCGTCGCGCGCTCGCCGCAGGGCGTGGGAGAGCTCGCCGAGGAGCGTGGTGAGGGGAGAGCGGAGCTCGTGCGAGGCGTGGGCGATGAACCGCCGCTGCGCGGTGACCAGGGCCTCCAAGCGCTCGATCATGTCGTCGATGTCTCGGCCCACCTGCGCGGCCTCGCGGTCGCCCGAGCGAGAGGCGACGCGGGCCGAGAGGTCGCCGTGCGCGACGCGGCGCACCACCGACGAGATCACGTCGTTGTCGCGGGTGAGGCGGCGCACCACCCACGAGGCGACGAGGGCGCTCCACGCGACCGCGACGGCGAAGACCACGAGCATGGCGCGCCGGAGGAAGGCCGCGTCGCCGTCGAGGTCCGCGCGGCTCGCGGCGAGGAGGAGCACCCTGCCCGAGCGGTCGGGCACCGGCGCGACGAGCGCGCGGAGGCGCTGGGCGCCCACCCAGAGGTCGAAGGGCGCCGGGCTTCGACGCAGCGTCGCGAAGGCGGGGGCCCTCCCTCTGAGGGTCGAGGTCATCGCGAGGGGCGCGCCGTCGGGGCCGTACACCGCCGCGAACTTCGGGAGCTGCCCCGCGTCGTTGGCCTCGGGCCCGGGGCGACGTCGGATCGCCTCGGGGCCCTCGCGCGCGACGTCGTCGGCCTCGTCGACCATCTGCGCCCGCAGGGCCGCGTCGAGCTGCCGCTCCTGCGAGTCGTTCACCGCGACGTAGACCGCGCTGAAGGCGCCCCCGAGGGTGAAGAGGGTCACGCCCGCGACGGCGCCGACGAGCCTCGCGCGGAGGCTCAAGGCTCCCGCTCCGCGCGGAGTCGGTAGCCCACGCCGCGCACGGTCTCGATCATCCACGCCGCGCCGCCGAGCTTGTCTCGCAGGCGAGACACGTGGACCTCGACGAGGTTCGAGCCGGGGTCGAAGGTGGTCTCCCACACCTGCGCGAGGAGCTCGCTGCGCGGCACGGCCCGGCCCGCGCGGTGCGCGAGGTGGAGGAGCAGCGCGTACTCCTTCGCGGTGAGGTCGACGGCCTCTCCCGCGACGGTGACGCGGCGACCCTGACGGTCGATCTGCAGCTCGCCGAGGCTCATCGAGGTGTGCCCCGTCGCCCGTCGGAGGAGGGCCCTCACGCGGGCGAGGAGCTCTTCGACCTCGAAGGGCTTGACCAGGTAGTCGTCGGCGCCGGCGTCGAGGCCGAGCACGCGCTCGCGGGTCTCTCCTCGGGCGGTGAGCATGAGGATCGGCGCGGTGAAGCCCCCGCGGCGGAGCTCGCGACAAACCGAGAGCCCGTCGAGGTCCGGGAGCATCCAGTCGAGGGCGACGAGGTCATAGAGCCCGTCGGCGGCCTGGGTGAGGGCGTCGGTGCCGCGGGAGCAGACGTCGACGGCGTAGCCCTCCTCGACGAAGACTCGGGTGAGGAAGCGCGCGACCTTCCGGTCGTCTTCGACCACGAGGACCTTCACGTCCCCCGTAGGGATACCAGCACGACGAGGCGGGGCAGGGGATGTTGGGAGCGAGGGGCTGAGAGGGAGGGGCCTTGGCCCGGCACCCTCGCGATCCCCCGCGAGGCTCCCCGGCTACCTCCCCTCAAGCACGGAGGCGTGCTTGACCCAGGACCACTGCGACCCCCCTCCAGGCTCCCTGGCTACCCCCCTCAGGCACTGGGAAGTGCTTGACCCTGGATCACAGCCATCCCCCCTCAGGCACTGAGGAGTGCTTGGCCCTGGATCCAAGCAACCCCCCTCAAGCACCGGGAGTGCTTGACCCTGGATCACAGCCACCCCCCTCAGGCACTGGGGAGTGCTTGGCCCTGGATCCAAGCAACCCCCCTCAGGCACCGGGAGTGCTTGACCCTGGATCCCCAGGGTCAGACCTCACGCAGGAGGGGATCCACCAGCAGGGGCAGGCGGTAGGGCCCGGAGAGCGCGTACTGGTCCGGCGCCGCGCCCGCTTTCAGTCCGAAGGGACCGAGCACCAGCCCCGAGCCCGAGAGCACCCAGCCGACGAAGTGCTCCGCCGCGACGCGGCCCAGCCGCGCGCACTGCACCTCGGGGCGCTCGGGCTCGCCCTCGCCCATCACCCTCCAGCTCGCCGCGAAGCGCTGGAGCGTCGCGAGCCGCCCCCTCGCGCGCTCGCGCTCGCCGTCGGAGTGAACGGCCTGCATCGCGTCGCGCAGCACCTCTAGCGCGCGCTCGGCGCCGCCTGACACCGTGCGACCGAAGAGCTCGCGGCCCTCGTTGGCGGTCCACACCACGCGGTGGCCGTCGGGGCGGAGCTCGGCCTCGCCGATGAAGCACAGCCACAGAGACAGGCCCAGCGCCCGGAGCTCGCCCACGTCGACGCGGCGGGCCTCGGGGCCGAAGTGCTCCACCAGCCCCGCGTGCAGCGCGCCGTCGGCGCCGGGCACCGCGACCACGCGGGGGAGGGGGTCTCCCGGGCTCCAGCGCTGCATCGAGGTCCCCGCCTGCGGCGCGGGCACCCCCGGCGGGATGCGCTGGGTGACCTGCGGCGAGAGCTGGATGCGGTGGCCGTCGGCCATCGCCTCGCTCGCCTGCGCGACCACGAGGCGCACCGTGTCGGGGTAGAGGATCGGGAAGGCCTGCACGTCGCCGTCGGTGATGGACGCTCGCTTGTGCGAGCGCGCCGCCGCGGCGAGGAGCGGGTTGAGCACCAGGGCGCGGTAGCCCGGCGCGTTGGGGTGGTCTTCGAGCCAGTGCGACTGCCCCGGGGCGCGCGCGGTGTTCTGCTGGGGCTCGATGCGGCCCACCCCCGAGAGGAGCTCGAAGCCCGCGACGGAGGCCGTGTCACCCGCCGCGTCGGCGCGGGTGGCGCTCGCGGCCTGCGCGGGCTCGCGCGGGGCCATGCGAACGGTGACCACGGCGCGGCCGTTGGGGTCGACGAGGTCGACGCTGCCAGCCTCACGACGCACGGGCTGAAAGAAGAGCAGCTCGGCGAAGCGGTCGGCCCAGCCGGGGTGGCGAACGGGGAGGTACGCGACCACCTCGCGGGGGTCGTTGCCCGCGCGAGGGACCACCGCGAGGGGCACCGGGCCGACGAGCCGGGCGTCGGTGGCGAGGCCGGCGCTCTGCGCGGGGGCGTCGCCGAGGAGCACCTGGAGCGCCTTCATCCACGGAGGGGAGGCCTCGTGGCCCGGGGCCCAGAGGCCGTTCTTCTCGAACCAGCCGCGCCACTCGGCGAGGAGCGCCATCGCCGCGCCGCGGTCGGCGGAGGCGTCGATGCGGGTCTTGAGGTCGTTCCAGTAGTGCTCGCGGTGAACTCGCGGGGCGCACCAGAAGAGGCACAAGGGGTCGGCGGCGCCGACGAGCAGCCCGCGACCCTCGGGGCCGCGTCGGCGCGCGTCGCGGAGGAGGCCCAGGAACCTGCACTCGGGCCGGAGCGAGACCAGCATCGCGCCGAAGTTGTCGACCTCGGGACGTCGCAGGTCGGTGTTCTCCAGCGTGACCTCGCCGAGCACCAGCGCGAGGAGGAGGAGCCTCCAGCGCTCGAAGGACTGCTGGAGGAAGGCGTTCTCGGCCTCGGGCTGCGGCTGCCTCGCGCCCGGGTCGACGGAGAGCATCCCGAGCACGTGGGACATCATCTCGGCCTGCGCGAAGGGCGTGGGGAAGCTCCGCGTGCGCAGGTGCGCCGGGGCGGGGCTCCACGCGCCCTTCTTCTGGTCGAGGGCGAAGCTCTCGGTCGAGACGGGGTCGCTAGACCCGGGGATGAGCTGGAGCATCGGTCAACTCCGGAGCGCGGCGAGGAGCGCGCGCTCGATCTTCTCGGCCATCTCCGCCGCGGGCTCGGGGTCCTTCAAGCGCGTGCGCTCGGCGCCGGCGGTGGCCTCGTGGGCGAAGGCGTCGACGAGGAGCTTGAAGGCCTCGGGCGGCCTCCAGTTGCGCTGCCGGATCGTCGAGAAGAGCTGCCGCGTGCGCGGGTCGCCGTGGAGCGCGAGGTCCATGTCGCCGAAGACCTGCGCGAACCAGCTCGTCGAGAACCGCAGCTGCGCCCCCCGCGCCTCGAGCGCCGCGAGCACCCGCGCCGCGAAGACCTTGGGCTTCTCATGAATCCGCTTCGCGGCCACCTCGAGCACCGAGCCCCAGGTCGCTCGGCCGCGCTCGTAGTCGAACTCGCAGAAGTCAGAGTCCTTCGCGCGAAAGGCCGCGAAGACCTCTTGCAGCACCACCGCCTCGGCGAGGCGCGCCCCCAGGGTCGGGTCTCGCGAGCCCTTCGGGGCGTTCCACTTGCGCTTCAAGGGCCAGGTCGGGTCGTGCTCTTCGTGCGAGAGCCCGTAGGTGCGGTGCGCCGCGCGCGCCTGGGTGTCGGTGCGGTCGGGCAGGAGCAGCAGGCCCCACGCCGCGAGCAGGGGATAGAGGCTGACGGTCTCGTCGTTCTCCGCCGCGGCGGCCACCGCGCGCACCTGCGGCGTGGGGTTGTCGGGCACCCCGAGCAGCATCGACGCGTCGAGGAGGTGCTTGGTGTAGCGGTAGAAGTACTCCAGCCCGTGGCCCATGCTCGCGAGGAGGGTGGCCGTGTCGACGGTCTGCCCGGTCTCTCGCGGCAGCTCGAACCAGCGCAGGAGGAACACCCCGTACAAGGGCTTCGCGGGGCCCACCGCGTCGCGCACGAGCTTCACGAGCTGGTGCGTGATGCCCGCCCCGGTGCCCCCGAGGAAGCTCCCCACCACGAAGACCCGGTTCGCGGTGCGCGCCGCGTCGAACACGGGGCGCATCGCGTCGCCCTTGCTCGACGCGAAGACCGCCGAGCCCACGGCGGGGTTCGCGAACATCCCCTTGCCGATATCGACCCCTGCCTGGGGGCCGCGGCCTCCCTCCACGCCGCCCGACTCCTCGTCGTAGAAGAGCTCGAAGACCTCGCGCTCCAGAGGGTCGGCGCGGTCGTCGATGAAGATCCGGCGGAAGGCCGTCTCGCGCATCGTGTCGCGCGCGAAGGGCGGCACGATGTTCGAGCCGCCGTCGAGGGGGTGCGAGGTCGCGGCGCCCACGGTGTTGCCGAAGGTGCGGAGCTTCACCGCGAGGCGGGAGTCGCTGTCGGCGTCGATGACGAAGGCGCTGAGCGGCTCTGCCAGCGCGCCGAGGCGGAGGAGTCGGGCGACGACGAGGGCGATGTGCTGCCCGCCGCCACCGACGGCGATGACGAGGTCCATGGGCGCGGCCTCAGGTGCGGTTGACGATCAGGCAGCCGAGGAGGGTGAGCACCAGCGCGGGGGCGAGCCCCAGCACCATGGCCCGCGCGAAGGGCTGCTCGCCCAGGAACACGTAGTGCGCGAAGTCGCTGGAGAGGCAGCGCTTCAAGAGGTCGGCCCGCGCGGGGTCGAGCGCCGCGAGGGTGGTGCCGGTGACCGTCGCGACGATCACCGCGGTGAGGTAGCGGGTGACCGCGGTGCCCACGAGGCGCCGGCGCATCACCAGGAAGACGATCACCCCGAGGAGCGTCGCGCCGACGGCGTAGCCGCCCGCGGAGATCAAGGCGCTGGTGCTCGCGTCCTGGCAGACGCCCTGCGTCAGCTCCGCGGCGTCGGCCGGGGCGTCGGG
>JAEYZO010000464.1 GCA_023428035.1 Pseudomonadota bacterium
CATCGACACCCCGCAGAGGTCATCGCCCTCGCAGAGCGCCACCGCGCGAGGAGGGAGCGCCCCGAGCGCGCCTCCGCCCCCGAGGATGTCTGACACCGCGAAGCGGTCGGCCCGCGCCGCCCAGGTATAGTCCGCGGTGACGAGCGCGAAGGCCGCGACGGCGACGGCGGCGATCACCGCGACGCGGGCGCTCACCTCCCGCGCGATCCACGCGACGGCGACGCCCGACGCGGTCGCGAAGCAGGCCTCGGCCGCGAAGAGGGTCTGCCGGTCGCTCACCCCCATGGGGTTCACCGCGACCGTGTACGCGAGGTCGACCGCGGCCACGAGCGCGAGGGCTCGGCCCACCGTGGTGCGCGCCGCGAGGATCAAGCCCGCGACGCCGATGGCGACGTAGGCCCGGAGGTCTTCGGCGCCCTGCCGCGCGGCGTGGGCGAGGTCCTCGGTGAAGCGCCAGGGCGTGAGGATGCGCTGCGCGTAGGCGTCACGGATGCTCCGCGCGGAGAGGTACCTCCCGAGCGACGCGAAGCCCTCGGGGTCGCCCCAGTCGATCGGCCCGTTCCGTCGAGACGCGAGGGGCAGGTACGCGATCACCGCGGCGCCCACCACGAAGAGCGCGACCGAGGCGAGGGCCACCGGGACCAGCCGTCGCCGCTGTCGGAGCAAGGGCCAGGCGCTCATCGCGAGCCCGAGCAACGCCGCGGGTCGCGCGGTGGTGTGCATCGCCGCGGAGACCCCGAGCAGCAAGGCCGCGGCGCGGGTGCGCGAGCCCGTGGACGAAGTCGAGGTCGCGTTGGCGAGGGCCGCGAGGCAGAGCGCGAGGGCGCCGGCGTAGACCTCCATCGCCGTCGCGGCGCGGAGCACGGTCGACGAGCCCACCAGCGCGACCGCCGGGGTGAGCGCGACGGCGGCGCGGGCGAGGGGAGAGAGCCCGAGGGTCGCGCGGGACGCGAGCACCGAAGCGAGGCCGCAGGCGACGGCCATGAGGGCGGCCACGCCGAGCCCCGCGCGGAAGGCGACGTCGCCGAAGGGCAGCAGCATCGCGAGGCGCACCAGCGCGAGGTCGAGGGGGAAGCCCGTGGGGTGCGCGACGTCGAGGAGGAAGGCCGCGGAGCTCAGCTCCCCCGCGTCGCGGTCGGTGACGGTGCAGGCCGCGCCGAGGGTGAAGGCCGCCATCGCGAAGCCAGCGCCGAGCGCGAAGGCGCGTCGGTCATCGCTGCGGGCGGCGTGCATCGACGCCATTGAAGGGGGAGGAGCGCGGTCGGGGTCAACCGCGAACGTCAGGAGGGAGCGAGCGCCGCGCGGTCAGCGGCAGTTGGTGAACACGAGGTTCACCGCGGCCTCGACCACGCGGGGGTCGGAGCCGGAGCGCAGGCCCGTGCACTGCGCGGTCACCGAGAGCTCGTCGTCGTCGGGGGAGGCGCTCGCGGTGCAGGTGCCGCTGCCGGAGTACACGCTCTGCCCGAGGGTGAAGGTGAGCGAGGGCGCCGCGCCGACGGCGCCCCGCTGCGGGACCGAGAAGCGCACCGCCCTGAAGTCGTCGGGGCCCGCGCCGTCGCGGGTCAGCTCGATCTCGTAGCGCGAGCCGACCAGCGCGCAGCTCCCGTAGACCCCGCCGAGGCCCGACACCGAGTCGACCACCGTGTCAGGGGGGAACTCGAAGGCCGTCGAGCCCGCCGGCTGCCCCGACTGCTGCACCGTGAGGCGCACGTTGCCCTGCACCTTGAGCCCGTCGCTCCCACAGCCGACGAGCGAGAGAGCCGCCGCGCCCGCGGCGAGGAGGCTACGAATCCGGAGGGTCTTGGTCATCGTTGCACCTGTTGGGAGAGTCGCGCCGAGCACGGATCGTTCCACGGCGTGACAGCACCCATACCACCGAGCGCGCCGAGGCGCTTTCACGACGGGGGTTCGCGCCGCGGGTGTCAACCGCTGGCCACACCTCCCTCTCGCCGCGGCCCTCGACCCGCTCGACCGCGTCCCCCGACCGTCGACTGAGGGAGCTCGAGACGTAGCTCGCTCGCGCGCGCAGCTTCGACCTCGTCCCGCGATTCGCGACACGGAGGTCCCTCATGCGCGCGCTCCTGGTGAACCCACCGCACACGGCCATCGGGAGCCGCGTGCCCGACGACCACCTCCCTCCGTTGGGGCTGCTCTCCATCGGCGGTCCCCTCATCGACGCGGGCCACGAGGTCTCGCTCCTCGACGCCGAGTTCGGCCCGATGTCCCTCTCCGCCGTCGTCGACGCGATCGTCGCTCACGCCCCCGACGCGGTGCTCCTCGGTCACTCGGGGTCGACCTCGGCGCACCCCACCGTCGCGCGGATCACCCGCGAGGTCCGGTCGCGCCTTCCGTCTGCGCGCATCGTCTACGGGGGCGTGTTCCCCACCTACCACTGGCGCGAGGTGATGGCCGAGGAGCCGCAGGTCGACGTGGTCGTGCGCGGCGAGGGCGAAGACACGGTGGTGCGCCTCTTCGACGCGCTCGCCGCGGGCGCTCCCCTCGACGCGGTGAAGGGCATCGCCTTTCGCCGTGACGGCGAGGTCGTCGCGACGGAGCCCGCGGAGGTGATCCACGACCTCGACGCGTACCGGGTCGGGTGGGAGCTCATCGACCACGCGAGGTACTCGTACTGGGGGCGCAAGCGCGCGGTGGTGGTGCAGTTCTCCCGTGGCTGCCCGCACCCGTGCAACTACTGCGGGCAGCGGGGCTTCTGGACGCGCTGGCGCCACCGCGACCCTGTCCTCTTCGCGAAGGAGATCGCTCGGCTGCGCCGGGAGCACGGCGTCGAGGTCTTCAACTTCGCCGACGAGAACCCCACCTCGCACCGCGGCGCGTGGAGGCAGTTCCTCGAAGCGCTCATCGCCGAGGAGGTGAAGGTGATCCTCGTGGGCTCGACCCGCGCCGACGACATCGTGAGGGACGCCGACATCCTGCACCTGTACAAGAAGGCGGGCGTCGCGCGCTGGCTCCTCGGGATGGAGAACACCGACGAGGAGACCCTGAAGCGCATCAAGAAGAACGGCACCACCGCGAAGGACCGCGAGGCGATCCGTCTCCTGCGCGCGCACGGGATCCTGTCGATGGCGACCTGGGTGGTGGGCTTCGAGGAGGAGACCGACCGCGACTACCTCCGGGGCTTGCGTCAGCTCCTCGACTACGACCCCGACCAGGTGCAGCTCCTCTACGTCACGCCGCACCGGTGGACGCCCTTCTACGAGAGCGTCGCTGAGCGCAGGGTGATCCAGACCGACCGACGGCTCTGGGACTACAAGCACCAGGTGCTCGCGACGCGCACGATGCCCCCGTGGCGGGTGCTCGCGTGGGTGAAGTCGATGGAGGTGATCCTCCAGGCGCGCCCGGCGTCGCTGCGCCGCGTGCTCGCGCACCCCGACCGCGGCATCCGCGACGGCCACCGCTGGTACTACCAGATGGGACGTCGCGTGTGGCTGCGCGAGGTGTGGCGGTGGTTCTTCCACGACCGACGCACGCCCGACGGGCCGACCCTGCGCGCGTTCTGGGGCGAGCCGCAGGCCGACGAGGAGCGCTCGATGACGGTGGTGCCGCTGAAGCGACGCCGCGCGGCGAGCGACTACCAGCGCACCGCGACCGGCGCAGGGTGAGCCTCCTCACCGCCGTCGCCCACCATGCCGCCCAGGCCCGAACCCCAACAGTAGACGCCGCGCTGGGTCAGGGCGCAGGAGTGCTGCCAACGCCCGGCGGCGATCGATAGGGCGTCGCTGAGGTCCCGCACCGGGGTCGGGGCCTCACGAGAGACCGTCGTCCCGTCTCCGAGCTGGTTCCAGCCGTTCTCCCCCCAGCAGCTCACTCCGCCGTCATTGAGCCGCGCGCAGGTGTGGCGACCACCCGCGGCGACCTGGGCAGCTCCGCGGAGCGCGAGCGTGGGCGCGAGCGTCTCGTTCGTCCTCAAGCCCGACTGTCCCCAGCAGAGCACGTCGCCGTTCGTGCGGAGCGCGCAGGAGTGCTGGCTCCCAAGCGACAGGCTCGACACCTCGGTGAGCCCGCGAACCGCGACCGCGCCGCGCCGCGGCTCCACCGTCCCGTCTCCGAGCTGGCCGTTCTCGTTGTCTCCCCAGCAGCGGACGGTGCGGTCTGCGACCACTGCGCAGCTGTGCCAGGCGCCCGCGGCGATGAAGGTCGCTCCTTCGACCCCCGTGACCGCCACGGGCAGGGGGCGGGTCACGTCGGTGCCGTCTCCGACCTGACCGTCCTCGTTCACGCCCCAGCAGCGAACCCCGCCGCTCGCGAGCAGCGCGCAGGAGTGACGTCGACCGAGGGCCAGCTGAGTGACCCCCTCGAGGGATCGCACCGCGACGGGGGTGCGTTGCTGGAGCCCGGTGCCGTCTCCCAGCTGACCGGTGACGTTGCTGCCCCAACAGCGAACCGTGCGGTCACCGAGCACCGCGCAGGTGTGGTCGTAGCCGCAGGAGATGGCCGACACGTCGCTGAGCCCAGGCACCGACGTCGGGACGTTCACCGAGGCGACCGCGCCGAGGCCGAGCTGCCCGTCGTCGTTGGAGCCCCAGCAACGTACGCCGCGGTCCGAGGTCAACGCGCAGGAGTGAAAGCTGCCGACGGAGACGTCGACCGGCCTCGACGCCACCGCGGGCGGCGGTGGTGGTGGCGGCGGTGACGGCTCGGGCGCGGGCGACTCCTCCGACGCGAAGTCCTCGGGGTTCGCCTGCTCTTCGACCGGGCCTCGCTCCAGCTCGTGGATCGAGGGGCCCGACGGCGTCTCGGCGAGCACCTCACCCGTGTCGGCACGGTAGATCTTCACGCCGACGACGCGCATCAACATCCCGATGTTGTGCCGCGTCACCGCGCGGCGGCGCCGCGTCCTCGGGTTCCACACCGACCACCGCCCCGGTAGCGGGTCGGACCATCGGCCCCCCAGACGGAAGAGCACCGCCACCCGGAGTTGCTGGAGGTTGGCGTTCCGCCGCCTCCACTGCTCAGCCTGGCCCTCATCAGCGATCGACACAAACTGCCGGAACAGCGTCTGCGCCTGGCGCTGCCCCTGACGCGTCGGCGCGGTCGAGAGGAAACCCACCGCGTCAACGGGGCCTCTTCCCAGCGGGCCCGTCAGGATGCCCGAGACCGACAGCTCGAAGCGTCGACGCGAGAAGTCGTAGCGGCCGATGTCGAGCAGGCCCTGCGCGAAGAAATTCGCGCGCCACAGCATGCGGCTCGCCGCCCTCTGCCGCGCGGGCCGAGAGCGAGCGCAGCGGCGCTGATCGAATTCATTCCCCGCGCGACACTCATCGAAGAACGGGAACGCCACCTGCGCCACGCTCTGCGGCGTCTGCTGCGCGTTCTCCGAGAGGTCATCGAAATTGGGGCGGGCGCGCCCGCGCCTGCGCCGCTGCGAGTCTGCCTCGGTAGGCATCACGACCACTGACAGCAGCGTCGCGAGCGTGAGAGCGCCGCGAAGCCACCCCGGACCTCCCAACGACCTTCCCATCAGGCGGCACGGTACGCCCCTCGTCCGCGCTCTGTCTACGCCGCGCGGCGAGCGAGGGTGTGGTACCGATCCGCCCCGCATGAGAGCGCGCGCGACGACCTCCCTCGCACTCCTGGTCACCCTCCTCGGCTGCTCGTCGCCGCCGCCGCGGTACCCGATCACCGACCCCGCGGTGGCGCTGCGTCGGGTGCGGGAGCGCGACGAGCGCATCCACACGCTGCGCGCGCACGGCTCGGCCGATCACTACGGCGCGCAGGGTCGCATCCGGGGTGAGATCTGGGTCTTCGTCGAGAGGCCCGACCACGTGCGCGTCGACACCCGCGCCTTCGGCAACACCGTGAGCCAGGTGGTGAGCGACGGTCGCCGCTTCACCCTCGCGGACATGAGGCAGGGGCAGTTCTACGCGGGGCGCGCGAGGCCCTGCGTGGCGGCGCAGCTGTTGGGCATCCCGATGGAGAGCGCCGAGGTGGTGGCGGTGCTCGCCGGGGGGCCTCCGGTGATCGAGGGCAACCCGAGGATCCGTTGGGACGACGGGCACTACGTCGTGGACATCACGGGCCGCGACGGTCGGAGCGAGACGCTGAACCTGGAGATCACCGAGAGCGAGCGGACGAGCGCGAGGGCCGACGCGCAGCGGCCGAGGGCGACGCGGGCGGAGCTGCGCGACCGACAGGGCGTGCGCGCGGTGCTCACCTACGAAGACTGGACCGAGGCCGACGGGGTGCCCTTCCCGCGGAGGGTGCGGCTGGTGATGGAGCGCGCGAACGTGGACCTCCAGGTGCGCTACCGGGAGGTGAGCGTCGACCCGGAGCTTCCGGAGGACGTGTTCGACACGGCGGTACCCGCGGCGATGACGCTGGTGCCGGTGCAGTGCGAGGGCGACCCGCCGTCAGAGCGAACCGCGGGCGACGTGGCGGACGAGAGCGACGCCGCGGTCACGGTCGACGCGAGCGCGCCGGACCCAGTCGACGCAGGATCACCGTAGAGAACGCGCGGCGAAGGCCGCGCGGCGGTTGCCGGTACGACGACCAGCTCGACGCAGGCGACGGCGCTGCACTTGGTAAGTAGTCGATACTCCTACAAAAACAACTCGAACATCTCGCTCGGAGGGGTTCAACCCCTCGTCGGGAGGGGTTCAACCCCTCGGTCGGAGATGTCGACCCCTGGTCGGGAGGGGTTCAACCCCTCGCTTGGCGATGTCGACCCCTGGTCGGGAGGGGTTCAACCCCTCGGTCGGAGATGTTGAACCCCTCGATCGGAGGGGTTCGACCCTCTACGGCACCAGGACCACACCCTGCGTGGCACATCCGACGCTGAACTGGTCGACCTCCGAGCCCGCGCGCCCGACGATCCGGTTCACCGCGCCGTTGCTGGGGCAGAGGTAGTCGAAGATCCCGCCGCCGCCGCCGCCCTGGTAGCCCGACCCGCCCGTGGTGGCCGTGCGCGTCACGGCGCCGACGCCCGGGGTGTTCGACACGGTCCACCCGTAACACTCCACGCGGAGCTGATCGAGGCGCGAGCCGCTGCGGCCCTGCACGCGCATCACCGCGCTCCCCGACGGGCAGTCGTAGCGGAAAGCGGACCCACCGCCCCCTCCCGCGGCCCCCACCGCCACGGGGCTGTGAAAGTCCACCGCGTAGGTGTACCCGCCCGGCGTGAGCTGGGCGACGAAGCGCGGCTCGCTGCAGATGATCCCGATGTTGTCGATGCGGCTCCCCGCGCGGCCGTAGAACCCGGTCATCCACCGCCCCGCGGGGCACGCGATGGTGAAGGGAGACCCTCCCCCGCCGCCCCAGCTCGGGCTCTGGCCCGCACCGCCCACCCCGCCCAGCGCCCGCGGGCAGCCGTTGTCGACGGTGCCGTTGCAGTCGGTGTCGGCGCCGTTGCACACCTCGGCGCGGCGCATCCCGCACGCGCCGCAGTTCGCGGGGTCGCGCGAGAGGTTCGCCTCGCAGCCGTTGCCCACGTCGCCGTCGCAGTTCCCGTAGCCCGCGTTGCACGCCGCCACGGTGCAGGCCATCGCCGCGCAGCCCGGCGCGCCGTTGCTCACGCTGCACGACCGGCCGCACGCCCCGCAGTTGCCGGTGCTGCTACGGAGGTCTACCTCGCAGCCGTTGGAGGGGTCTCCGTCGCAGTCGCCGTAGCCCGCGTTGCAGGTCACGCCGCACACCCCCGCCGCGCACGACGGGACCGCGTTGGCGCGCACCGGGCAGGCGTTGCCGCAGCGGCCGCAGTGGGCGGGGCTGTCGCTCACGGGGAGCTCGCAGCCGTTCTCGGGGTCGGCGTCGCAGTTGCCGAAGCCCGCGTTGCAGGTGACGTCGCAGCGGCCCGAGGCGCAGGTCGCGGTGCTCGCGTTGGGGCGCGTCGGGCAGGCGTTGCCGCAGAGGCCGCAGTGGGTGGCGCTCACGCGCAGGTCGACCTCGCAGCCGTTGGCCGGGTCGTTGTCGCAGTCGGCGAAGCCCGCGGCGCAGGTGAAGCCGCAGCGGCCCGACAGGCAGCTCGCGGCGGTGGCGTTGGCGGGCGTGGGGCAGGCGTTGCGGCAAGCGCCGCAGTGGAGCGCGTCGCGCTGGAGGTCGACCTCGCAGCCGTCGTCGCCGCGGGAGTTGCAGTCGCCGTAGCCCGTCTGGCACGCCCCGACGCCGCACACGCCGTTGAGGCACGCGGGGGTGGCGTTGGGGGTGGCGCAGGAGTTCCCGCACGCGCCGCAGTGGAGGACGCTCGACGTGGTGGCGACGCAGGCTCCGTCGCAGCACGACTGCTCGGTGGGGCAGGGCTGCGAGGCGGTGCAGCCCGAGACGCAGAGGTTCCCGACGCACACCCGCCCCGCGCCGCAGTGGCGGTCGGCCGCGCAGGGGACGCACCGACCCGTGGCGGCGTCGCACGCGGGGTTGTCTCCGCCGCAGTCGGTGTCGGCGGTGCAGCGCTCGGGGGCGTCGGG
>JAEYZO010000524.1 GCA_023428035.1 Pseudomonadota bacterium
CGCGGGCACCCCGGGCCGTGCCTCGACGGCGTCGCTCGGGCAGGTGAGCTCCGTCGGGGCCTCGCCGGGGAGCGCCGGGCCGGTCTTCGCGCCGCACGAGGTCACCGCCGCCGCGAGGGCGGCGGAGAGGGCGAGCGCGCGGGGGCTCACACCTCGATGACCTCGACGACCACCGCGGTGATGTTGTCCTTGCCGCCGCGGTCGTTGGCGAGGTTGATGAGGTTCTGCGTCGCGGCGATGGGAGACATCTGCAGGAAGTGCAGCGCCTCCTCGTCGTGCTCCAGGTACCCGTGCAGCCCGTCGGTGCAGAGCAGGAAGCGGTCGCCGGGCACCGTCTCGACCACGCGGGTGTCGACCTCGACGTAGTCGTGGGAGCCCACCGCGCGGGTGATCACGTTGCGGTGCGGCGCGTAGCGGGCCTCCTCGGCGGTGAGCATCCCCTCGCGGATCTGCGCGGCGATGAGGGTGTGGTCCTCGGTGACCTGCGCGATCTGCTCGTCGCGGGCGAGGTAGATCCGGCTGTCGCCCACCTGCGCGATCACCGCCACTCGCCCGAGGAGCATCAGCACCGAGGTGGTGGTGCCCATGCCCGACTTCGACTCGTCGAACTCGGCCATCGAGAAGACGAAGTAGGTCGCGGCCTGCACCGCGCCGCGGAGGATGTTCTCCGCCGCGGCCTGCAGCCCGGGGTCGTAGGGGTCGTTGAGCAGGCCCTCCACGCGGCCGCGCTCTCGGCGCACCCAGCCCCGGATGGTGTGCACGGCCTCTTCGCTCGCGACCTCGCCCGCGGCGTGGCCGCCGAGGCCGTCGGCCACCACGTAGAGGCCGATCTGGTCGTCGAGGAGGTACGAGTCCTCGTTGTGTTTGCGCACCCGCCCGACGTCGGACTGACCATGGGATCGGTAAAGAGGCATCGTGAGTGAACGGGGACTCTAACAGAACCCCCGCGGGGCTTGTGAACCGGGATCATCAGCCTGCACGAGGCGCGTAGACCCCGACGCGTGGCCGTGCGTATGCTCCATGCCACCGGCGGGCGCGGCGCGCCCCCGGAGCGCTCCGAGCGCCGACAGACGGATATGCACCTCATCGATGTCAGCGTCGCCCGCGGGGCCGTCACGGAGTGGCTCAGAGGGGTCAGCGGCGACGGCGTGCTCGTGCTCCGGGGCACCTACGACCTCGACCTGGGGAGCGCGGTCACGCTGAGGATCTTCCTCGAAGGCCAGCCGTCGGGGGTGTACCTCGACGGGGTGGTGCAGTGGCGGCGCTCGGCCAGCCCGACCCGGGGTCAGCCCGCGGCGCTCGGCGTGCGGTGGACGCCCCGGGGGGCGGAGAAGGTCCGCTTCCTGGAGCGCTGGGGCGCCGGCCTCGGGGGTGACCCGCAGCGCACGGAGTGGCGCTACCCCCACAGCGCCCCCGTGGTGCTGGTCACGGCCCCGAGGGGCAGCGCGCGGATCTACCCCTGCGTGTGGACCGACGTCTCCTACGGGGGCGCGGGCATCGCGCTCGCGCACCGCGTCGAGGTCGGAGAGGGCGTGCGCTGCGAGTGGAGCGCGGCCCACGGCTCCGGGGCGGTCACCGCGAAGATCTCCTGGTGGCAGCAGGGCCGCGTCGGGCTCCGGATGGACTTCCGCGACGACGTCGAGCGCGCCGGGTGGATCAACCTCATCGACCACGTGAGGGCCTCCTTGCGCTCACATCGGGCGGTGCCCCGCGAGGCGCACGGCGAGGCTCCGAGGCGCACCGACAACCACAACCCGCGGCTGTCGACCCAGGGCGTCATGGCGGTGGTGCCCGAGGCGCCCATCGCGCGTCACACCCCTCGCGGCGGCGTGGTGCGCGAGGTGAGCGAGAGCCTCGACGAGAGCAAGCGGCGCACGCGAGACCCGCGCAGCGAGTAGGTCAGTCCGGGCCCATCGCGTCGAGGTTCGCCCGCCCCCTCGGGTCGCTCGCGTCGACGCTCACCGCGCGCTCGAAGCTCCGCCTCGCGAGGGCGCGCTCTCCGCGGCGCAGGTGCACCAGCCCGAGGTTGTTGAGGGCGGTGAGGTTGCGAGGGTCGAGCTCCACCGCGCGGGTGAGCACGCGCACGGCCTCCTCGGCCTGGCTCGCGAGGGAGAGCGCGTAGCCGAGGTTCGCGGCCACCACGGAGCTCGACGGGTCGAGCGCGAGCGCGCGACGGAGGGTGCCCACGGCCTCGGTCATCCGACCCGCGGAGAGCTGCGCGGAGCCGAGGTCTGAGAGGAACCGCTGTGAGCGAGGGTCGAGCTCCACCGCGCGCTCGAAGGCTTCGAGCGACTCCCTCGCGCGACCCTGCGCGAGGCGAACCGCGCCCAGGTTGTCGTGGGGCTCCGGGTCCGAGGGCGCGCGTCGGGTGGCCTCGACGAGGGCCCGCTCGGCGTCGGGCAGACGTCGCAGCGCGACGAGCACCATGGCGAGGTCGTTCCACCCGACGGGGTCTTCAGGGCGCAGCCTCGTGGCGCGCTCCAACGCAGACCGCGCGTCGTCGAGCCGCGCTCGTAGCAGGTGCAGGCGCCCGAGCGCGAGCGACGCCCTCGGGTCCTCGGCGGCGGCTGAGAGCGTGGGCTCCAGGGCGCTGAGCTCCCGCTGCGCGGCGGGGCTGAGCGAGCGCCACCCGTCGGGCTCCACCGCTGGGGCGAGGGC
>JAEYZO010000700.1 GCA_023428035.1 Pseudomonadota bacterium
GCCCGCGCCCGTGCCCTGCCTCAGCGTCGCGCTCCCCGACGACGTCGACGCGGCCGTGGTCGAGCCCATGCCCTGCCTCACGCCCCCGCCCGACGCGGGCCCGCTGCCCGACGCGGGGATGTCAGCCCCGGTGCCCTGCCTCTCCATCGCGGTGCCGCCCCTCGCGCGACCGCGCCCCTGCCTCTCGCCGCGGCGCGCCCACAAGGGAGACGAGTGAGCGCGCCCGTGCGCGTGCTGCTCCTGTGGCCCGGCACGGGGGGCGCCGCGTCGGGGAACTTCGGCGTCCCCCAGCTCGTCTCGCTCGCGACCTGGCTACGCGAGCGCGCCGGCGCCGCGGTCACCGTGGTCGACCTCATGGCCGAGCGCGCCTTCGGCCCCGTGAACGTCGCCGACCTCGTGCGCGGCTACGACGTCGTCTGCGTCGGGGTGTACTCGTCCTACGACCACCTGAAGTGCATGGCCATCGCGCAGGTGGCGCGGCAGGAGTCTCCCCGCGCGGTGATCGTCGCGGGCGGCTACCACGCCTCGGCCCGCCCGCAGGACATCGTCTACGACGGCTCGCCCTTCGATGTCTGCATCGTGGGCGAGGCCGAAAGACCCCTGCTCACCGTGGTCGAGTCCGTCGCGGGCGGCGCGCCCCTGCGGGGCGAGGTGCTCGGCAGCGACCCCGTCGAGGACCTCTCGATCCTCCCGCCGACGGACTGGTCGTACCTCGCTCGCTACCGCCCCATCGCGCGCAAGGTCGCCTCGCAGGCGCAGGTGTACCTCTCCCGCGGCTGCCCCTTCGACTGCGCGTTCTGCATGGAGCGCGCGAAGCGAGAGGTCTCGTGGCGCGCCCTGCCCGTGGAGCGCGCCCTCGACGAGGTGAAGCGCCTCCACGACTTCCTCGACCTGTCGACCTGGACGCTCTACCTCGCCGACGCCCTCTTCGGGATGAAGACGTCATGGCGAAGGCAGTTCCTCGAAGGGCTCGCGCGCATGGCGATCCCGGTGAGGAAGTACTGGCTGCTCATCCGGGTAGACCTCGTCGACGACGAAGACCTGCGCCTCTTCGCCGACGCCAACTGCGGCCTGGGCTTCGGGCTCGAGAGCGGCGACCCCTCCCTCCTCGCGACGATCCGTAAAGCGGGCCGCCTCGACACCTACCTCGACCGCATGGAGCAGGTCGCGAGCTGGGCGCGCGTCCGTGACGTGCCCTGGGGCGCCAACGTGATCGTGGGTCACCCGGGCGAGACCGAAGGCTCCCTGCGGCGCTCCGCGGCCTACCTCTCGAAGCTCTTCCTGCGCCCCGAGGGCACCACGGGCTTCCTCTCCGTCGACCCCTTCCGCATCTACCCGGGCTCCCCCATCGACGGCGACCGCGGGTGGTGGGAGTCGCGCTTCGGCACCCGCTTTCACCGCCCCCACTGGTGGGACGACGGCGACCCCGAGTTCCTCTCGGAGTGGGTCGACCCGTCGAGCACGCTCTCGTACCGCGAGCGCGAGCGGCTCTCGCACGAGCTCCTCGGGCCCATCGTGCGAGAGATCCCCGAGCGCTTCGTCTACCAGGGCCCCGCGCGGGAGTACTTCCTCCGCGCCGCCACCGACCAGCGCGACATGCTCTCACCCCGCTACCGCCTGCACTTCGCCGATCGCTACTACGCGTGGATGCGCTACACGGGCCGCTCCGCCGCCGCCGAGCGCGAACGGATGAACGACCCGGGCCTCGCCGAGGTGTGCCGCGCGCTGCGAGGGGCGACCGTGCCGAAGGCGCTCGCCGTCGCGAGGGTCGACGCGAGCACCCCGCGCGGAGCGGCCATCGAGCGCGCGCTGCTAGAGGTGCCGAGGGAGAGCTTCGTGCCCCTCGACGCGGTGCGCGCGAGCGTGGACGACGAGCCCGTGGCGCTCGACCGCACGGGCGCGGCCACGGTGTCGGCGATGCACGCCTACGCGCGCAACGCCGACCTCCTCGAGGTGGGCGAAGGTGACACCGTGCTCGACCTGGGCGCGGGCACGGGCTACGGCGCGGCGCTCTTCGCGCGGCTGGTGGGCCCGAGCGGGAGGGTGCACGGCGTCGAGCTCGACCCGAGCCTCGCGGCGAAGGCCGAGCGCGCGCTGGGAGAGGTCGCGAACCCGACGGTGCGCGCGGGCGTCGCGATCGACCCGCGGGCCTGGGGCGTCGTGGGCGTGGCCAAGGTGACCGTGGGCTTCGCCCTGAGCGCGCTGCCCGAGGCGTGGAGAGAGGCCCTGCCCCTGGGCGCCGTGGTGGTCGCGCCCGTCGGAGAGCGCGAGGGTCAATGGCTCGTGCGGGCCACGGTGACCGAGCGCGGGTGGTCGGTGGAGCGCCTCGAAGCGGTGCGGTATGTCTCGGCGCGACGGGTCGAAGACCTGCCCAGGCCCGAGGCCAGCGAGCGGGGCCGCGACGGGGGTGGGCGCAGGGCGCTGCCCGTGGTGTGACCGAGAAATTGGGGAGGCGAGAATGCTGGGAATCGTTGGGGTTACGAAGGTCTGGGGTGGCATATACTCCCGACTCGCTGAGAGGTCGGTGATGGCTGGGGCGACGGAGCGGTTGCGGCAATCGTGTGAGCGGCGGGTCGGGTCGAAGATCGACGGGAAGTACGCGCTCGACGCGCTCCTGGGCTTCGGCACGACGGGGGCGGTCTACAAGGCGACGAACACCTGGTCGGGCCGCGAGGTCGCGGTGAAGGTGTTCCACTACCAGGGCGAGCGGCAGGAGGTCGCGCTGCAGCGCTTCGTGCGCGAGGCGCAGGCGAGCAACCGCGTGCGCAAGGAGGGCCGCGTGCACCCCAACGTGGTCGACTCGATCGACGTGGGCCGCGACGGCGACGGGAGCTTCTACACCGTGCAGGAGTACCTCCGCGGGGTGACCCTGCTCGACCACCTCGACACGCTGCCCGACCGGAGGATGTCGCTCTCCGACGTGGCCGCGCTGCTGCCTGTCGTAGACGCGATGGCCTGCGCCCACGAGGCCGGCGTGGTGCACCGAGACCTCAAGCCCGAGAACATCTTCCTCGCCGAGACCCCCGAGGGGGTGGTGCCGAAGGTGCTGGACTTCGGTATCGCGCAGCTCGCCGACGCGAGGTTGACGAGCTCCCACGACCTGATGGGCACGCCGGCCTACATGGCCCCCGAGGCCTTCCTCGACGCGCGCGAGGTCGACGCCCGCGCCGACGTGTGGGGCCTCGGGGTGATCTTCTACGAAGCGATCTCGGGCGAGGTCCCCTTCGGGCAGCACGCCGACACGCTCATCGCGGTGATGCGCGAGATCGCCACGCAGGAGCCACCCTCGCTGATCGACCGCGGGCTGATGGGCCCGTCGACCTGGGCGATCCTGCGGCGCTGCCTCCAGCGCGAGCCCGCGCGGCGCTTCCCCGACGCGCGCGCCCTGCAGGCGGCGCTCCTTGACGTATTCCCCACGGTGTAGTCC
>JAEYZO010000793.1 GCA_023428035.1 Pseudomonadota bacterium
CGCCCTGCGGCGAGGGCCTCGGCGATGGGCCGGTCGACCGAGGGGCCGCAGAGCGCACGCGTCGCGCGCGCGCCTACGGGCAGGGGCCCGCCGAGGAGCGCGGTGACCCCCGGCGAGGCGCTCACCACGCGCAGCCCCGCGTCGAGGAGGATCGTGGGCCCCGCGAGGGACTCCAGCGCGAGGGCGCCGAGCGCGGTCGGTGTTTCAACGGTGTTTCGTCGCGCCACCGCGCGAGGGTACACCGCTCAGAACACCACCTGCGCCCTCCCCCGCCGTCGTCGCGCGGCGGAGACGAGCGCGGCCATGAGCGGCGGCGTGGCCATCGCCGCGAGGAGCCACGGCCAGTGCGAGGCGAGGCTCACCGGCACGCCGAAGAGCTTCGGGACCTCTTGCCCGAGGATGAACACGGCCATCACGACCACGAACCACGCGAAGCCCTGTCGGAGTCGATCGGCGGAGATCACGCTGACGAGCCTGCCGCCGATGAAGCTGCCGACCACGGCCGCGGCGACGACGGCGCCCGCGACGTTCCACTGGATCGAGACGTTGGACAGCAGGCCCGCGAAGCCCGCGAAGGAATTCATCGCGATCACCATGAGCGAGGTGCCCACCGCGGCGCCCATGGGCATTCCGCCCAGGAGCACCAGGGCAGGGACGACCACGAAGCCTCCGCCCGCGCCGACGAGCCCCGTCACGGCGCCCACCGCGAGGCCCTGCGCGAGGACCTTCACCGCGGGGGTCTCGCGCTCGCCCTCGTCGACCGCGGGGGCGCGGCGGCCGCGCATCATCATCGCCGCGGTCACCAGCATCATCGCGCCGAAGGCGAGGAGCAGCAGCGCCGCCGGGACGTGCTTCGAGAGCCTGCCCGCCGCGTAGGCGCCCACCATGCTCGCCGCGCCGAAGGCCGCGCCGGTCTTCCACCGCACGCGCCCCGCGCGGGCGTGAGGGACGATCGCCGCGAGGCTCGTCGCGCCCACCACCAGGAGCGAGGTCGCGATCGCCCCCCGCGTCGGGAGGTGAAACACGTACAGCAGGATCGGCACCGTCAGGATCGAGCCCCCGCCGCCGAGCATCCCCAGCGAGAGACCGATGAAGAGCGCGAGGGCGACGCCTAGCACGAACATACGCGAGCCGACCTTTCGCCGCGGTGGTCTGCGACGCCCATGCCACGCGCCCCGCTACCGACTGTCTCGCGCGGCGTCGTCGCCTCGCCGCCGGGCGAAACACCCTGAAACAAGATCTTGAAACACCGTGCAACCGCGCCGTTGCGCCGCGGCGCGCCGCTCCCCCCGGAGGGCCCGGAGGCCGTGGTGGCACGGGCGTTGCGCTGCCACCCTGACGCGCGGCGCCGCACGCAACAGGGCTCCGCGGAAAGGACACCCCGATGCTGTTCCGACAGCTCTTCGACCCTGAGACCTCGACGTACACGTACCTCCTCGCCGACGAGGCGACGCGCGAGGCGGTGCTCATCGACCCGGTGCTCGAGCAGGTCGACCGCGACCTGCAGGTGCTGCGCGAGCTCGACCTCAAGCTCCGCTGGGCGCTCGACACTCACGTCCACGCCGACCACGTCACGGGCCTCGGCACCCTCGCCGCGCGCACCGGCTGCCAGACCGTGCTCTCGGAGCGGGCGGGCTCGGGCCGCGCCGACGTGCTGGTGAAGCAGGGCGACAAGATCGCCTTCGGCGCTCGCTCCCTCGAGGTGCGCGAGACGCCCGGGCACACCAGCGGCTGCGTCACCTACGTCACTGACGACCGCGCGATGGCCTTCACGGGCGACGCGCTGCTCATCCGCGGCTGCGGCCGCACCGACTTTCAGCAAGGCGACGCGCGCGCGCTCTACCGCTCGGTGCGCGAGCAGGTGTTCACCCTCCCCGACGAGGCGTTGATCTACCCCGGCCACGACTACAAGGGCCGCACGGTCTCGACCGTCGCCGAGGAGAAGCGCTGGAACCCGCGGCTCAACCTCACGCAGACCGAGGACGACTTCGTCGAGACGATGTCGAAGCTCCAGCTCGCGTACCCCAAGAAGATCGACGTGGCGCTGCCGGCGAACCTCCTCTGCGGACTGCCGCGCGGCGCGGCCGTGACGCCCGAGGGCCGCGACGAGAGCCCCTGGGCGCCCGTGGAGGTCAGCGCGGGAGGCATCCCCGAGGTGACTCCCGAGTGGGTGGCCGCGGGCGCGGCGGGCACGCGCCTCGTCGACGTGCGCGAGCCCGACGAGTTCAACAACGAGCTCGGGCACGTGCCCGGGTCGGCGCTGGTGCCGCTCGCGACCGTGACCGACGCGTCGAGAGCGTGGCCGCTCGACGAGCCCGTGGTGCTCATCTGCCGCTCGGGCGGCCGCTCGGGCAAGGCCGCCCTCGCCCTCGGCGAGAGGGGCTTCACCAGGGCCGTCTCCATGCGCGGGGGGATGCTCCTCTGGAACGCCCAGCGCCTCCCCGTCACCCGCGGCTGAGCGCGCCCATGAACATCCCTTCTGAATGGCTGCGCGCGCTCGCGGGCGGCGCGCTCATCGGGCTGAGCGCCTCGCTCATGCTCGCCTTCAACGGCCGCGTCACGGGCGTCTCGGGCATCGTGGGCGGCCTCGTGCACCCCACGCCGGGAGACACCGGCTGGAGGGCCCTCTTCGTCGCGGGCCTCGTCGCGGGCGGGGCGATCGCGGCCCTCGCGGTGCCCGGCGCCTTCTCCGGCGCGGCGGTGCCAGTGGCCACCGCGACGATGGCGGGCCTCCTCGTCGGCGTCGGCACGCGGCTCGGCAACGGCTGCACCTCGGGGCACGGCGTGTGCGGCATCTCGCGCTTCTCTCCGCGCTCGCTCGCGGCGACCGTGACCTTCATCGCGACGGGCGCGCTCACGGTCTTCGTCACGGGGGGCGCGCGATGAGCGAGCGACCCAGGCGCCTCGGGCCGTCGGTGGTGGCGGTCGCTTCGGGGGCGATCTTCGGCCTCGGGCTCACGCTCGCGGGCATGACCCGCCCCGAGAAGGTGCGGGGCTTCCTCGACTTCTTCGGCGCGTGGGACCCGTCGCTGGCCTTCGTGATGGGCGGCGCGGTGCTCGTTCACGCGGTGGCCTTCAGGCTCATCACGCGGCGGTCGTCTCCCGTGTTCGCGCCGCGCTTCGCCCTCCCCACGCGGCGCGACCTCGACGCGCGGCTCCTCGGCGGCGCGGCGATCTTCGGCGTGGGCTGGGGCCTCGGCGGCTACTGCCCGGGGCCGGGGCTCACGTCTCTGGTGAGCGGCGCGGCGCCGGTGGCCTTCTTCGTCATCGCGATGCTGGTGGGCATCGGCCTCGCGGCGCGGCTCGAAGACGCCAAGGCCCCCGTCGTCGACGAGGCGAGAACCCTTCCGTGAGCGCGCGGCTCTCACCCCACGAGGCGACGATGAAACCCTGGAAGACCATCCTCTGCCCCGTCGACTTCTCGGAGTCGTGCGAGCGCGTGCTCGAGGTCGCGGCCCACGTCGCGGCGGGAGAGGACGCGCGCGTCACGCTCCTGCACGTCACCGACGCGCACGGGGAGCTCAGCGACGCGGCGAGGGTGGTCCCCGAGGGCGGAGGCGCCCCGGTCGGCATGGCCGCGTACGCGCGGGAGAGCGCCCTCGCGGAGCTCGAACGGCGCGCGCGGCCCCTGCGCGACAAGGGGCTCACGGTAGAGAGCGCCTTCGCGTCGGGCCCGGTGGCGCCAGCGATCCTGCGGGCCGTCGACGCGCTCGGGGCCGACCTGGTGGTGATGGGCACGCACGGGCGCACGGGCCTCGCGCACGTGGTGCTCGGGAGCGTGGCCGAGCGGGTGATGCGCGGCGCGCGGGTGCCTGTCCTCACGGTGCGTCAGGCCAGGGGCGACGAGGCCCACCACACGGCGGCCGAGGACGTCATCGACGCCGAGCGCGACGGCTGAAACAGTGTTTCACCGCCCCGCCGGGGCGGAGGAGAGACGGCCATGAAGATCCAGGAGTTCTACGACCCGAAGACCTACACGCTGACCTATGTGGTCTACGACGAGGCGACGCGCGACGCGGTGGTGATCGACCCGGTGCTCGACTACGACCCGGCGGCGTCGCAGACGAGCACGGCCTCGGTCGACGCGGTGTCGCGCTTCATCGAGGAGGGGTCGCTGCGCCTGCGGTACGTGCTGGAGACCCACGCGCACGCCGACCACCTGTCGGGCTCGCAGCTCTTGAAGAAGCGGCACGGCGCGAGGGTGGCGATCGGCGAGCGCATCACCGAGGTGCAGGAGACCTTCCGCGCGCTCTTCGACCTGGGCCCGGAGTTCAGGGCCGACGGGTCGCAGTTCGACGCGCTCCTCGCCGACGGCGCGACGCTGGAGGCGGGCTCGCTCGGGGTGAGGGTGATCGCGACGCCGGGGCACACGCCGGCGTGCGTGAGCTACCTCATCGGCGACGCGGTCTTCACGGGCGACGCGCTGTTCATGGAGGACTACGGCACGGGTCGCTGCGACTTTCCGAAGGGCTCGGCCGAGGCGCTCTACGACTCGGTGAAGAGGCTCTACGCGCTGCCCGACGCGACGCGGGTCTTCGTCGGCCACGACTACCAGCCCGGCGGGCGCGCGGTGCGCTTCGAGAGCACCATCGGCAAGGAGAAGCGCGAGAACGTGCAGCTCAGGGCCGAGACGACGAGGGAGGCCTTCGTGGCCTTCCGCCAGGGGCGAGACGCGACGCTGGCGGCGCCGCGGCTGATCTTCCCGAGCGTGCAGGTGAACGTGAACGCGGGCCTGCTGCCGCGCCCGAGGGCGAACGGAAAGCGCTACCTGAACACTCCGATCAACCTCTTTCGCCCGACCGACGACATCGGCGACCCGGCCTGAGCGCGGCGCGGTGGACGAGGCGCGGGCGTATCGACACCTGTTCCCGCTGAACACGCCTGAGAGAGATTGACGCGATGAGTGAAGGGAAGACGTGGACGCTGATCGGCCGCGACGGGCGCCCGTACGCGAGTGATGTCCCGGGGACGCTCGGGGGGTACCGCGCGGGGAGGCTCTACGGGAGGTTGGATTGCCCGTCGGCGGCACGCGCGATCGCGAAGGGCGGGTACTTGAAGCAGCGGGTGTTCTTCCTCGATGAAGCGACGGCCATCGCGGCGGGGTACAGGCCGTGCGCGAAGTGCCTCCCCGCGGAGTACGCGCGGTGGAAGGCGGCGCAGGGCGGGGGGTGAGGGCGAGGGGGCGCGCTCACGACACCCGATCAGAGCGTGGCTCTCCAATGAAGAGGAGACGGCGGCCTCAACGCGCGCTCATCGGACGACGTCGTGAAGCGCGACGACGCACTACGCGGAACGATCCCCCAGAAACACCAACGGCCCCACCGGATCTCTCCGATGGGGCCGCTTCGTCTGCTCCGGCTGTAGGACTCGAACCTACGACCCGGCGGTTAACAGCCGCCTGCTCTACCGACTGAGCTAAGCCGGAATGGGACGCGCACCCTATCCGAACCCGACGTCGTGTCAAGCACCTTCTCGCGCGCTGGAGCGTGGGCGGCCGCGCCGCCGCCGCCGCGTCGCCTCCGCGCCGAGCCCTCCCTCGCCCTCCCCTTTCCCGCGGACCTGTGGCATAAGCGGCGCCCCGCTTCGGAGGCGCGCTTGTTTTCCCGCCGCTTCCGCTACGCACGCACGGAGAGCTTCGCAATGAGCCAGCACGGCGACAACGCCTCGCAGGGTGACTCCGGGAACCCCACCCCCCCGGACT